>JBOFQO010000314.1:0-3457 GCA_051660925.1 Silanimonas sp.
TCCGAGCCGCGCACCGGCATGTTCGATTCGCCAAGGATGCCGTGCCACGTCGCGCCGCCGTCGGTCTTGCTCGGGTAGCGGCCCGTACGCGACAGCGCGTCGGTGAGCAGCTGCAGTGGGATTTCACGGAACTCGGACAGCCACACCCCCGTGTATTCCACGGACAGCAGTCGCTGCGCGTCCTCGGCGGTGTCCAGCGGGCGGAACAGGTACTCCGCGCGGACCACGGTGCCATCCGACTGCGGGAAGTTCAGCAGCAACGCCATGTCGCTCTCGCGCCAGATGATGCTTTTGCCGTTCGGGGGCAGCCAGTCGAACACGGTCTTGATCACCGAGTCGCGGAGCTGTGGGCGCGTGTTACGTGCGACGCCCCATCGCGTCTTGCGCTCGCCGTTGGCGTTCGGCTTCTGGCTGTGGGCCAGCGCCAGCGTCTTCATCAGGACGCCCGTGGTCTTGCCGCCGCCGATCGGGCCGAGGAGCAACTGGATGCGGGCGTCCTGCGCGGCGAACTCGCAGATCGTCGGGGAGGCGTTGTAGATCTTCACGAGGCGTCACCTTCAATGACCGGCGCCACGGTGATCGCGCGCGTCGGCGTGCCGTCGCCGAAGTTGATCTGGATGATCGGCCCCGATACGCCGGCCGCGCCTTGCGGCGTGGCGCCCTTCGTCAGTCCGGCCAGCTCCTTGAGTTCGCTGAACGCCTGCAACCGCAACCCCGCGCTGGCGCTCGCGTTCACCATGATGCCGACGACGTCGACGAGGCCGCTTTCCACGGCCAGCGCCGCTTTGCGGCGGATCTTCTCGGCGAGCCCGTCCGGAGAGGCCAATTCTTCCGCGGCGGCGCGCACCATGTCGATGAACGCCGGATGTTCACGCAGCTCGTCCCACTGGGAGGGCGTCAGGCCCCACTGCGCAGCGAGGGCTTCGCCGGTGCCCAGTTGCATCGCGAGGTCGCGAGCCAGCAGCGGGGCTTTATGTCGGAGGAAATCCACCGGGATGATGGCCGGCGGAGGGGGAAGTGGCAGGCTCACGAGGATTACCCCATACTGAAATTGCGGCGTACCGCGCCAAGATAGCTGGAGATCGCCCTCGTGTCTTTGCCCAACCCGAAAGTCGTGCCGTTCCTGCGCGCCGCGCTGACCTCGGCGCCGGCCCAGACCGTGGTCCCCGGCTACGCACCTGCCGCGCTGCCGGTGCCCATGGCACCACCGCCCGACCCCTTCGCAGGGTTGGCCGGGTACGTGCGGAAGTGCTTCGAGGCGGCGAAGACCGCCCGTCAGACCAACGGCGTCGACGATCGCATGATGGCCGCGCTTCGCGCCATGCGCGGGGAGTACGACGCGGCGACGCTGGCCGACATCAAGCAGTTCGGCGGGTCTGAGGTCTACGCGCGGATCACGGCGAGCAAGGTGCGCGGCACCAGTGCGCTGCTGCGCGAGATCTACACCTCCACCGACCGACCGTACGCGCTCGAGCCGTCGCCCGTGCCGTCGCTACCGGGGCAGAGCGTCGTCGAGGCCATCGAGACGCTGATCGCCGCGGAAGTCGCCGAGGCCCAGATGACGGGCCAGCCCGTGCCGGAAGACGTGATCGCGAAGCGGCGCTCCGACCTGCGCGAGCAGATCATGGAGGCCCAGCACAAGATCGCGCAGGACGCGCTGCGGCAGCGCGAAAGCGCCATCGACGACGTGCTCTGGGAGGGCAACTTCTACGCGGCGCTGTGGGAGTTCCTCGGCGACGTCGCTTGCTTCCCGTACGCAGTGCTCAAGGGCCCCGTCGTGCGAATGCAGAACGTCATGCGATGGGAGAATGGCGTGCCGCAAGCCGTCGAGCAGGCCACGATGCAGTGGGAGCGGTGCTCGCCGTTCGACGTGTTTTTCGCGCCGTGGGCGCAGCACCCCCAAGACGGGTACATCATCCACCGGTACCCGATCGCGCCGGTGGCGCTGCGCGCGCTGCGCGACCTGCCGAGCTACAGCGCCGAGAAGATCGACGAAGTGCTCGAGCTCGACCCGGATGGCATGCACGAGTGGTTCGACTACACCGAGTCGGAGCGCGCGGACCTCGAGCAGCGCGACAGTCGCCCGCTCGGCGACACGTCGGGTTCCAGCTCGAAGCCGTACCCCATGGTCGAGCTCCACGATTCGATCAAGGGCCAGCTGCTGCTCGACTGGGGCATGACTCCCGAGCAGGTCACCGACCCGGGCATGTACTTCAACTGCACGGTGTTCATGGTCGGCGGCCACGTCATCGGCGTGCGCAAGAACCCGCACCCGCTCGGCCGCAAAGGCTTCTATGTCGACAGTTTCGAGCGCGTGCCGGGCTCGCCGCATGGCCATGGTATCCCCGACTTGATCGGCGACATCCAAGGCGTGACCAACGCGGCGCTCCGCGCGCTGTGCAACAACCTCGCCATCGCGTCGGGCCCGATGGGCTTCGTCAACGAGGACCAGCTGGCCGAAAACGATCAGGACGCAACGCGGCTCTGGCCGTGGAAGATGTTCCGCACCACGGACAGCATGATGGGCTCGACGGTCAAGCCGGTCGAGTTCTTCCAGCCCAACAGCAACGCGCAAGAGCTGCTCGCGGTCTACCAGAACTTCGCGATGATGGCCGACGAGATGTCGAGCCTGCCGCGCTACATGCAGGGCAACGCTGCCGGCGTCGGCGGCGCAGGGCGCACTGCGTCGGGGCTGTCCATGCTCATGGAAGCGTCGAACCGCACGATCAAGCAGACGGTGGCGTCGATCGACCAGAACGTCATCGAGCAGGTCGTGCAGGATCTGAACGTGTACCTCGCGCTGACTCGCCCGGACATCGTCATGGAAGGCGACCTCTCGGTGCGCGCCCGCGGCGCGGTCGAGCTGGTCCAGCGCGAGACCCTGCGCATGCGCCGCCTCGAGTTCCTGCAGATCACGACCAACCCGGTCGACATGCAGCTCACCGGCCTGCAGGGGCGGCAGACGATCCTCAAGGAGATCGCGCGCGACCTCGGCCTGCCCACGGGCCAGACCCTCCCGAACGACGCCAAGGCCCTCGAGGCGGCGCAGCAGGCGGCGATGGCGATGCCGGCCGGCGGGCCCGGTGGCGGGCCGTCCAACGGCAACCCCGCGCAGGGCGTCGCGCGCCCCGCCGCCAACAACCCCGGAATTAGCTGACCATGAAAAAGCCGACTGCCATGCCCGGCCTCGCGCAACGCGCCGCGGCCAGCACCATGCGCAAAAACCCGGTGGCGCAGCGCGCGGCGACGCGCATGCCCACGGTCAACCCGCCGACCGCGCCCAAAGCGATGGCACCGACGGGCAATCGCCCGATGGGCGTTTCGCCCCCGCCGATCGCAAACCCGATGCCGATGTCGCCGATGGAAGCCGCAGGGCGCGCGAAGGCGCAATCTGCGCGGGGGCTTCCCCAGCAGGTCGCACGACCGAACGTGGAAATGCAGCCGGGCTTCCGTAGCG
>JBOFQO010000315.1:0-4180 GCA_051660925.1 Silanimonas sp.
GCCACGATCATGGCGTAGGCGCGCACGTCCTTCACGTACTCGTAGAGCCACTCGCTGCCCCACGGCCCGAAGTCGTAGGTCTGGCCCTGGGTGGCATACGTCAGCTCGCGGAGGGCGACCATGCCGGCCACGTGGATGAGCGAGAACACGACACTGCCCAGCACGTGCCAGGGCAGCTGCCGGAACCAGGTATCGAAGTGCAGCGGGAAACGCCGGGTGAACCACGCGAGCGCGGGGATGAGTGCAAGGACCATCAGCCCGCTGCTGGCTTCCCAGACCGCCGGCTCCCAGGCGGCGGGTTGCCAAGCATCAGGTGCGGGGTCGCCGCGTCGCGTCTCCCACCACACGGTCAGGCTATTGGCGACCGCATTGACGAGGACCAGCGCAACCCAGAAGCCGATCTCCAGCCCGCGCCAGGCGGCCGTGTTCGAAGCGACGGGGGGCGGCTTGGGCGGCATCGGCGCATTCTAGGCCGGCGCGGAACACGGCTGAAACGGGCCGTCCCACGATCCCGTCGTTTCGTCCCCCGCGGGCGGGCGGTCGTCCCTTCGGGCGGGCAAAGCCCCGCGTGAGTGCCGATGGTGTCGGCACTTTCCAACGGAAATCGATATGGACCGCCGCCACGACCTCGACTGGGTTCGCGTGCTCGCCTTCGGCGTGCTCGTCCTCTACCACGTGGGCATGTACTACGTGAGCTGGGACTGGCACGTCAAAAGCCCGGACGCCAGCCCGACGCTCGAGCCCTTCATGCTTCTCAGCAGCCCGTGGCGGCTTGGACTGCTGTTCCTCGTGTCCGGCGCAGCAACGGCCTTTCTGCTGCGGCGCCGCCCGGCGGGCTTCCTTGGCTCGCGGAGTTCCCGCCTGCTGCTGCCCCTGCTGTTCGGCATGGCCGTGGTGGTGGTGCCGCAGGCCTACTACGAAGTCGTCGAACAGCTGCCGGGCGGGTACCGCGACGGCTACTGGTCGTTCTATGCGCGCTATCTCTCGGCCGATGGGTCCTTCTGCGACAGCGAGGGCTGCCTGATCCTGCCCACCTGGAACCACCTGTGGTTCGTGGCCTATCTGTGGGTGTACACGGTCGTTCTTTGGCTGTGTCTGAAGCTGGCGCCGGACGCGCTGCTGGCGAGACTGAAGGCGCGCGTTGAAGGGCTCCTGTCAGGACCGGGGCTGATCCTTTGGCCGTTCGCCGTGCTCGCCCTCGCGCGCGTCGCCCTCGCCGGACGCTTCGAATCGACCCATGCCCTGGTGGACGACTGGTACAACCATGCGCAGTACCTGCCGTTGTTTCTTCTGGGCTTCGCGATGGCGCGGATAGACCCGGTGTGGCCGGCGCTGCACCGGATGCGCTGGAAGAGCCTGCTGCTGGCCGTAGGCAGCTACGCGGCGATCGTCGGGTACTTCTATGGCATGGGTTTCGACGACGTGAACCCGCCGCCGGAATCCCTACGCGTTTCGATGCGCGTCGTCTGGGCACTCAACCAGTGGTGCGTGATCGCGGCAATCCTCGGATTTGCGTGGCGGTTCCGCGAGGCCAACAGCCGTGTGCTGCGCTACCTCGTACCGGCTGTGTTCCCGATTTACATCCTGCACCAGACGATCATTGTGGCGCTTGCCCACGAGCTGAAAGCGATCGCGCTGCCGCCCGCGGTGGAGGGCCCACTGCTGGTCGCGACGACGTTTGGCCTGTGCTTCGCCGGCTACGAACTGATCCGCCGGGCCACCCCGCTGCGTCCGCTGTTCGGGCTGCCGCTCCGGGAGAAGAAAAGCTGATCACGCGATGGGCCACCAGTGCCGGACCAGCAGCTGCACGTCGCGGCGGCCGCGGAAATCGTCGAGGTCGAGCCCGAAGGCCATGCGCACACGCGCTGGCGGGGCGCCGAGGGCGGCGCCCCCGAAATGGATCGCGCTGACCGGCCCGAGCCGCCCGGCCATGCCGAGCTCGAACTTGAGGTGCCGCTCGGCGAGAACCTTCCACGAGCGCACTTCGAATTCGCCGTCGAACAGCGGCTCGGGGAAGCCCTGCCCCCACGGGCCGGCCAGGCGCAGGGCCTCGGCGGTCGGTCGATTCAGTTCCTGCGGGGCCAGCTCGCCATCGCTCCACAGCTCGGCTTCGCGAAGCTCGTCGGTGAGGCGGCGCGCGACGGCGGCCTCGAAAGCGCCGCGGAAGGCGTCGAAATGGGCCGCGTCGAGCGTCAGGCCCGCCGCCATGGCGTGGCCGCCGTAGCGGACGATCATGCCCGGATGCCGCGCATCGACATCGGCCAAGCAGTCGCGAACGTGGACGCCCGGGATCGAGCGCGCCGAGCCGCGCAGGGTGCTTGAACCGGCATCCGACGGCGCGAAGGCGATCACCGGGCGATGCAGCTTCTCTTTGAGCTTCGAGGCCACCAGCCCGATCACCCCGGGGTGCCAACCGTCGTCGCGCAGGCAATAGGCGTCGTGCCCGCCCTCGGGCAGCGGCAGCGCAAGCGCGGCCAGCTCCGCCCCGTCGACCATCTGCTGCTGCAGCTCGCGGCGCTCGGCATTGATCGCGTCGAGCTGCTTCGCCAACTGCATCGCGCGCCCGGCGTCGTCAGTGAGCAGGCATTCAATGCCGAGGGTCATGTCTTCGAGTCGGCCGGCCGCGTTGATGCGCGGACCAATGCCGAAGCCGATGTCCGTGGCCGTCAGCACCGGCAGGCGCCGCTGTGCGACCTCCGCCAAAGCCAGCACGCCGGGCTGCCCACGGCCTTCGCGCAGACGTTTCAGGCCCGCGGCAACCAGCAGGCGGTTGTTGTCGTCCAGCGGCACGAGGTCAGCGACGGTGCCGACCGCGACCAGATCCAGCAGGGTCGACAGGTCCGCCTCGCCGCCGGGTTCGCCGCACTCGCGCAATCGCGCGCGCAAAGCCAGCAGCAGATAGAACACCACGCCGACACCGGCCAGCGACTTGCTCGGGAAGCCGTCGTCGCGCAGATTCGGATTGACGATGGCATCGGCGGCCGGTAGCGCGTCGCCCGGCAGGTGGTGATCGGTGACAAGCACCTGCCAGCCACGCGCCTTCGCCGCTGCGACGCCCGGCAGGCAGGCGATGCCGGAGTCGACGGTGATGACAAGGTCCGGCGCGATCGGCGCGAGCTCGTCCTCGACGAAGGCGGGTGACAATCCGTAGCCGTGGGCGATGCGGTGCGGCACGCGATAGGAGACACGCGTTGCGCCCAGCATCCGCAGTCCGCGCACAGCGACGGCCGTGCCGGTCGCGCCGTCGCAGTCGAAATCGCCGACGACGACGAGGTGCGCATCGCGGCGCAGCGCGACGTGCAGCAGGTCGACCGCGGCGTCGATGCCGCCGAGCATCGACGGCGCCAGCAGCCTGGCGAGACGCAGCTCCGCTTGCTCGGCCGACGCAAGGCCGCGCGCGGCGTACAGACGCTGCAACAGCGGCAGCACATGAGCCGGCCAGTGGCCGACGGTGGGCACGTCGCGGCGACGCAGGGTCGGCGAGGTCGTCATGCGACGGCGCGCGAAACGATCATTCCGCGAAGGCCTTGAAGCCGGGCTTCCAGAAGCGCCAGCGCTGCGCGCGATCGAGACGCAGCACGCGGCCGTCGGCGAAATCCAGGCGCACTTCGGCGTAGGCGCCCTGCCCCATCGCTGCCGCGGCCAGAGCAAGCACGTCATCGACGACGCTCCAGCGCCGCTCAGCGCGCAGGTCGATGAGGCCGGGCTTTGTTGCATCGACACGATCGCTGACTGTCGCACCGGCCGCGCGCGCGTAGGCGGCGAGCTCGGGGTCGGCGGTGGCCACCGCGCCGGAAGGGCCCTCGACGCGATCCGGCAGCGTCCCGCCGCCCCAGAACCACAGGCTGTTGGCTGGCGGCAGGCCGCGGTGCGCGCGTTCGGCGTTCACCGAATGCTGGTGCATCAGCACCTGCGCCTCGCCCATCAGACTGCGCCATCGGCGCGCGTCGGCACCTTCAGGGAGATAGGGAAACGCATCGTCGCCCAGAGCGGCGAGCGGGTGTGGGAAATCGGGGAGCCGTGTTTCTGACGGGCACTGCACGGTCCACGCCTCGGGCTCGCGCGCGTCGAGGACGTAACCGAACTCACCGAACAGCGGTTTCAGCGGCGCCATCAGCGCGGCGGATTCCTCAGCGGTGAGCTGGAGGTTGCCCCAGGCCATCAGCCGGGCCGTGCTCAA
>JBOFQO010000316.1:0-11258 GCA_051660925.1 Silanimonas sp.
GCGCTGGCGCAGGACAGGGGCCAGGTCTTCGGCCGTGATTCGGCCGGCTTCGAGGGCGGCGGCGACGGACACGGGCGGCGGACTCCAAGGACTCACCGCATTGTTGAACCGGCCTTCGAACGCGGCAATGCGCGTTCAACAAGATTCACACTTGTGACGCGGTTGGCGTTTTGTTTTGTTGACTTCCGACCACGCGTCGAAGCAAGCGCCAGCCGAGGTAGAGGCCGCCCACGGTGAAAGCAAGCAGAACGACGACGGCCACGACCGGCGCCACAACGGTGAGCATGAGGCCGCCGACGGCCAAGGCGTCCTCGGTACCGGACGCGACCCAGTTCGACACTGGCTCGGGCGAGGCGTTGATGGCGACGCGCGCGCTGCTCTTCAGGGCATGGGTCGAAAGCGCGGCCGCGCCACCGACGGCCGCCGCCGCGAGGCTCCATTCGCCGTCGGGCGAGAACGCCGCCGAGGCGAGGAAGGCGCCGACCGGGACCCGGGCCAGGGTGTTCACGAGGTCCCAGGCCGAATCGACGCCGGGGATCTTGTCGGCTAAGAACTCGACCAGGGCCAGTGCGCCGGCGGTGCCGAGCACCCAGGGCGACGTGATGACCTCCATCCCGGCGGGCAGCGGCATCCAGCCCAGCAGGGCAGCGACGGCAACGCCGAAGACGGTGAGGTAGGCGCGGATGCCGGCGAGGCAGGCCAGCGCGAGGCCGAGGGCGAACAGCGGGGCGTCGGGCATCGGGAACTCCACGGAACGCAGGGGGCGGGCTGAGTATGGGCCGGCCGGCTTGACCCTGCCTGAAGGCGGCCGCTATACCGGTCGCCCCGGCCCGGACTCCGACCGTGAGCGCACAACGCGACGACGATTCCCGCTTCATCGTGGTGCCACGGCGCGCCTCCGACCGCCTGCGCCGCTTCCTCGTGCTCACCGGCTGGCCGCTCTCGCTGCTGGCGTTGTGGGCTTGGATGGCCTGGCGCGCCGAGCCGGCGTTGACCAGCCTCCGTGCCGAACACGGCGAGCTCGTGGCGGCCCACGCCGACGCGCGCGCCGAGCTGGAGGCAGCGAAGCAGCGGGTCGCGACGCTGGCGCGTTCCGAGCAGATCAGCCGTGCGGCCAACCTCGAAGTGCAGGAGACCCTGGCCGAGCGCGACGAGGAGATCGCCGCGCTGCGCGCCGACGTGGCCTTCTATGAGCGCTTGGTGGGCGCCACCGGCCAGCGTCGCGGCCTGTCGGTCCACGCCGCCGAGTTCCAGCCCGAGGCCGGCGGCAGCTGGCGCTACGCGCTGACGCTGACGCAGAACCTCAATCGCGGCGCCATCAGCGCCGGCCGGATGCGCTTCGCGGTGGAGGGCGTGGCCTCCGGCGCGCTGAAAACCGTGGACTGGGACACGCTGCGCCAAGCCGACAAGGCGCCGGGGCAGGAGTACTCTTTCCGCTATTTCCAGAAGCTCGAAGGCAGCATCGTGCTGCCGGCCGGCTTCACCCCGCAGCGCGTCCGGGTCACCCTGGATGGCGGCGGTGGCCCCATCGAGGCCACCGTGCCCTGGCAGGGCGAGGCGGCCCGCTGATTTCCCCCCGAAGGATGTGTCCATGCTTGGTTTCGGTGACCCCAAGGCCCGCCCGCAACGCGCCGGCGGCAGTGTCGATACCCTGATCGGCCCGCAGGTGGTGCTGCGCGGCGACGTGCAGTTCGCCGGCGGTCTGTACCTCGAAGGGCGGCTGATCGGCCGCGCCACCGCCGAGCCCGGTGCCGAAGCCACCATCACGGTGGCGGCCCGCGGCAGCGTTGAGGGCGAGCTGCACGCGCCGGTGGTCGTCATCAACGGCCACGTGCAGGGCGACGTGCACGCTGGCGCGCGGCTGGAGCTGGGCCCAGAGGCCCGCGTCGAGGGCAACCTGCACTACGCGGTCATCGAAATGGCCGCGGGTGCGGCGGTCACGGGCCAGCTCGTGCACGTGGCGCCGGCGGCTGCGACGAGCGGAAGCAGTGGCGGTCCGGGAAAACCGGCCTCGTCGCCGCGTACCACCGCGGAGCGCGAGGCGACGCCGGCCTGACGCGGCGCGTGCTTCCATGCCTCTGGCGGTGATCCCGCCGCCTTGAATCCGCCGCCGACGACCGCCAATTCCCCATGATGACGACCCCGAGCTACCAGGACCTGGAGGCGCCGCTGGCCTTCACGCCGGCCGCCGCCGCGAAAGTGGCGACGCTGATCGCCGACGAGGGCAATCCGGCGCTGAAGCTGCGCGTCTACATCACCGGCGGCGGGTGTTCGGGCTTCCAGTACGGCTTCGAGTTCGACGAGGCCAGCAACGAGGACGATGTCGCCGTACAGCGTGACGGCGTCACCCTGGTCGTCGACCCGCTGAGCCTGCAGTACCTGATGGGCGCCGAAGTCGACTACCGCGAAAGCCTCGCCGGCTCGCAATTCGTCATCCGCAATCCGAACGCCAAGACCACCTGCGGCTGCGGCAGCAGCTTCTCGGTGTGAGCCTGTCCGGCTTCGCCTTCGTCGACGGCGGTTTCGACCGCGCCGCTCACCTTCGCCAGTCCGCCGATGCGCTCGATGCCCTGTGGCCGGGGGCGCGCGTGCTTCGGCTCGACGTCGAGTCACGCTGTCTCGAGGGCAGCGACGTGCAAGCCTGGCCGAGCGGCGCGTCGCTGTGCGGCGAACGCCCCGGGGACGCGGTGTTCATCGGCCTTGTCGACGGGGTTGCCTGCTTCGCTTGGGAGCAGCTCGCCGAAGGCGCGCCAACCACCGACCTGCGTCGCGCCGGCCTGCAGTGGCCCGGTCGCGAGGCGGCGCTGTTCGCAGCGGCGGCGGGCCTGCTGAACTGGCAGCGCCGCGCGCGCTTCTGCGGGGCCTGCGGCACGGCCGTGGAGCGTCGCCAGGCGGGCTGGTCGGCGCGCTGTCCCGGCTGCGGCCTGGAGGTCTATCCGCGCACTGACCCCGCCATCATCGTCGCGGTGTCCTCGGGCGATCGCCTGCTGCTTGGGCGCCAGCGCAGTTGGCCCGCGGGCCGTTGGTCGGTGGTCGCCGGCTTCGTCGAACCGGGGGAATCGCTGGCTCAGGCGGTGCGTCGCGAGGTTTTCGAGGAAACGCGCGTGGTGGTCGGCGCCGTGCGCTATGCCGGCGATCAGCCTTGGCCGTTCCCGATGGCGTTGATGCTGGGCTTCCACGCCGAAGCGGCGCCCGACGCGCCGGCACCGCAGGTCGATGACGAGCTGGAAGCCGCGCGCTGGTTCACCCGCGACGAAGTGCGCGCCGGGCTGGCCGCCGGTGACGCACCGCCGGGCGAGTCGCCGCCACCGCTGGCCTTCGCACCGCGTCTGTCGATCGCCCGCGCGCTGATCGAAGCTTGGGTCGGCGGCGAGGCGTGAGCCGGCGGCGCGAGCCCCGCACCGCCCCGCGCTAGACTGGCGTTCCGCACGATTCCGTCGCCCACGGATGTCCACGACCCTCGTCGCCGTCATCGCTGCCCTGCTGCTCGGCCACTTCGCGCGGCCGCTTGCCGCGCTTCGCCACCACGACTGGTTCATCGGCTGGCTGGGCGTGCTTGGGGTGGAGGGAGGCAGCCTGCGCACCGTCGCGCTGTGGCTCGGTCTGGGCCTGCCGCTGGCCACACTCGCCGCGCTGCAGTGGTGGCTGTCGGGCTGGGCCTATGGGCTGCCGAGCCTAGTGCTCGGGGTCGCCGCGCTGTTCTACGCCTGGGGCCCGCGCGACCTCGATCTCGACGTCGAGGCAGTCATCGACGCCGACGGCCACGAGGCGCGCCGCGAGGCCGCCAAGCCACTGTTCCCGCAGCGCGACGATGTCGTTGTCGAAGGCGGTCCGCTGGTCGAGGCCGTGTTTCGCTGCGCGCTGTGGCGCTGGTTCGGACCGTTGTTCTGGTTCCTGCTGCTCGGCCCGGTGGGCGCCGTCGGCTATCGCCTGACGGCGCTGTCGGCGCAAGGCGTGGCCCGTCAGCGCCTGCCGGAGTCGCAGCGCGGCGTGGCGGCGACCTTGCTTGGCCTGCTCGATTGGCCGGTGGCCCAGCTGATGACCCTCACCCTTGCGCTGGCCGCCGATTTCGACGCCGTGATCGGCGCCTGGCGACGCTGGCACGCCGAGGGCGTGCGCCTCGGACTCGGGCACCTGGAAGCCGCGGCGCGCGCCAGCGTGGCGGTCGAACTCGCCGAGGACGAGGCCTACGCCGCCGACGGCCCGGCGCAGGCGCCCGCGCTGCTGGAACTGCGCGATGCGATGAGCCTGGTGTGGCGGATCCTGGTGATCTGGATGGGCGTGCTGGCGTTGTTCGTGGTCGCGGGGTTTGTGGGTTGAAGCGCAGGCGTTCAGCGAGCACCGCTCCCTGCCTGCGCTGAACGCCCGCCGCGCTGCGGCGGGCCGGGCAAGGTGCCCAACGCCGAGGCCGGCGCCCTCGGCTGGCCCGCCCCGCCACCTTCGAGTCGAGATTTCCGGCGGTCCGGCCGAAGGGGTCATCCTGACCCTCGGCCGGATGGCGCATCCATGCGCCAGCCTTCGGGCTTGCGCCTCGACATCGCGCAGGGGCTCCTCATTCGCCTCGCGCGCCGGCCTCGGCGCTAGCGCCTCACCATTGCGGCGAGAGTGGCGGAGCGCCGCCTGTCGCAACGCGAGGCAGGCGCGACAGCACGCGTTAGGCCGCGTCGCCCCGTAGCGCGCGCACCCTTTCTTCGAGCAAGGCAGCAGTGGCCTCCGTGCCCGGCACCGCGGTCGTGGCCTCGATGCCGATCGCCGCGCGGAAGCGGCGCGGCAGGCGCATGCGGCCGAGTCGCGAGTCGCGACGGCTGAACAGGCTGCCCCACAGGTTCTTCAGCGCCATCGGCACGACGGGCACGGGCCGCTTCGCAAGGATCTTCTCCACGCCGGGACGGAAGGTGGCGATCGCGCCGTCCTTCGTCAGCCCGCCTTCGGGGAAGATGCCGACGATCTCGCCGTTCGCCAGCGCTTCGTCGATGCGCTCGAAGGCGCGGGCCATCAGTTCGGGATCTTCCTTGCTGCCCGCGATCGGGATCGCGCCGGCGGCGCGGAACACCCAGTTCATGACGGGGATGCGGAAGATCTTGTAGTACATGACGAACTTCACCGGTCGCGGGATCGCGCCGCCGAGCAGCAGTGCGTCCATGTAGCCGACGTGGTTGCAGACCACCAGCGCCGGGCCTTCGTCGGGGATGTTCTCCTCCACGCCGCGCACGTCGATGCGGTACATCGCCAGCGTCAGCAGCCAGACGAGGAAGCGCATCAGGAACTCGGGCACGAGGCTGAAGATGTAGATCGCGACGACGGCGTTCAGCGCGGCGGTGACGAGGAACAGCTCGGGGATCGACAGCCCGACCGGACCCAGCAGCACGATGGCGAGCCCGGCGGCGATGACGATGAACAGCGCGTTGAGGATGTTGTTCGCGGCGATCACGCGCGAGAGCTGCTCGCGCGGCGCGCGCTGCTGCACCAGCGCGAACAGCGGCACGATGAAGAAGCCCCCGAACAAACCGATCATCGCGAGGTCGAACGCGATGCGCCCGCTGCCCTCTGCGGCGAGGAAGGCGCGCCAGTCGAGCGCGGTGGCGCTGCCCGCGGCAACCTGCAGCGCGTGCGCGCTGGCGCCGGGTTGCGCGAGCCAGAGGTCGATGCCGAACACCGTCATGCCGAAAGCGCCGAGCGGCACCAGGCCGATCTCGACGGTGCGTCGCGACAGTGTTTCGCACAGCAGCGAGCCGACGCCGATGCCAAGCGAGAACAGCGTCAGCAGCAGCGGAATCACCGTGGCGTCGCCGCCGAGCACGTCGATCGCATACTTCGGCAGCTGAGCGAGGAACAGCGCGCCGAAAAAGAAGAACCAGCTGATGCCAAGCACCGAATTCAGCACCGCCTGCTGGCCCTTCAGCGTGGCCAGCGTCGAGAGCGTGGCGCGCAGCGGGTTGCGGTCGATGACGAGATCGGGCGCCGTCGCGGGCGCGTCGGGCACGAAGCGCGCGGCGACATAACCGGCGACCGCGATCGCGATGACGGCGAGCGACGCGAGGAACTCGCCGCGCGGAAACTCGCTGATCAGCACGCCGCCGAAGATGGTGCCAACGAGGATGGCAAGGAAGGTGCCGGTTTCGACGAGGCCGTTGCCGCCGGTGAGTTCCTCGGGCCTCAGCGCCTGCGGCAGGATGGCGTACTTGATCGGCCCGAACAGCGTGCTCTGCGCACCGAGCAGGAACAGCACGCCGAGCAGGAAGGGCAGCGAGTCGAGCCAGAAGCCCACGGCGGCGAGCACCGCGATGCCGATCTCCAGCAGCTTGATGCGACGGATGGAGCGCGCCTTCTCGAACTTCTCAGCCCATTGCCCGGCGGTGGCGGAGAACAGAAAGAAGGGCAGGATGAACAGCGCGCTGGCGAGGTTGGCCCAGAGGCTGCGCTCGTCGTCGGTCAGCCCGACGGCCTTGACGGTGACGAGGATGACCAGGGCCTGCTTGAAGACGTTGTCGTTGAACGCGCCGAGCGTCTGCGCGACGAAGAACGGGGCGAAGCGGCGTTGGGCGAGCAGGGCGAACTGGCTGTGCGGCATGGAGGGCTCCGAAGGCCCGTCGACACTAGCAAAGCCGGTGCGCTCAGTGCTTCGGGGGCACTGGCGCGCTCGCGGCGAAGGTGGGCCGCATCGAAAAAGCGGCCAGCCAGGTCGCGAGATGCGGGGCCTTCGCGCGCCACGGGCGGTCGGGCAGGCGGAAATCGATCCATTCCAGCGCGCTGGCGACGGCGAGGTCGGCGAGAGTCACGGCGTTGCCCTCGAAGAACCGCGCCCCTTGCGTCCCGTCGGACGCGGCGTCGCGCGCCGTGATCAGCGCATCCAGCTCGCCGATCGCGCCCTCGACCTTCAGCCACTGCCAGTCCATCCATGCCGCGCTGCGCTGCTCCGCGGTGCGGCCAGGCCAGACGGATTCAAGGCGGATCAGCACGCCGGCATCCAACAGGCCGTCGGCGAGCGCTTCGAGGCGTTTCACCCGCATCCGCGCGCTAAAGGCCTCGGGGATCATGCGAGGCCCAGGCTGCGCGTCCAGCCATTCGCAGATGACCGACGAGTCGAGCCACACCTCACCGTCGTCGGTCACCAGTGCTGGCACCTTGCGCAGTGGATTGAATGCCGCGACCGGGCTGGCGGCATCGAGCACGTCGACCTCGATGAGCTCGAGCGCGATGCCCTTCTCCGCAGCGACGGCGCGCACCTTGCGGGCGAACGGTGAAGGCAGGGAGCAGAACAGCTTCATGGTCGTCTCCGATGCGTTGACTCAGGCCTGCTCGCGCGCCACCGCGCGCCAGCCGATGTCGCTGCGGTGCAGCTCGTTGGCCCAAGAGATGTTGGCCACCGCCGCGTAGGCCTTGCGTTGGGCCTCGCGGATGTCGGCACCCTTGGCGCAGACGCAGAGCACGCGTCCGCCGCTGGTCGTCACCGTGTCGCCGTCGAGCACGGCGCCGGCATGGAACACCTTGGCGAAGGCCGGCACATCGGCGAGGCCGTGGATCACGTCGCCGGTGATCGGCGTTTCCGGATAGGGCTTCGCGGCCATCACGACGCCGAGCGCCGGTTCGGGCGACCAGCGTGCGTCGACGGTGTCGAGCCTGCCGTCGATGGCGGCTTCGACGAGGTCGACCAGATCAGAGTCGAGGCGCAGCATCACCGGCTGCGTTTCCGGATCACCGAATCGCACGTTGAACTCGATGACCTTGGGGGCGCCTTTCGCGTCGATCATCAGGCCGGCGTAGAGGAAGCCGGTGAAGGGCACGCCGTCGGCCGCCATGCCGCGCACGGTCGGCTCGACCACCTCGCGCATCACGCGGGCATGCACCTCGGGCGTCACAACCGGGGCGGGTGAGTAGGCGCCCATGCCGCCGGTGTTCGGGCCGGTATCACCGTCGCCGACGCGCTTGTGGTCTTGGCTCGTGGCCATCGGCAGCGCGTGCACGCCGTCGACCATCGAGATGAAGCTCGCTTCCTCGCCGTCGAGGAAATCCTCGATCACCACGCGCGAACCGGCGGCGCCGAAGGCGTTGCCGGCCAGCATGTCGCGCACCGCGGCCTCGGCTTCCGCCACGCTCATCGCCACGATGACGCCCTTGCCGGCGGCGAGGCCATCGGCTTTGACCACGATGCGGGTGTCGTTGAGTTCGGCAGTGCGAGCGCGGACGTACGCGAGGGCGGCATCGACGTCGGTGAACACCTCGTAGCCGGCGGTCGGGATGCCGTGGCGCTTCAGGAACTCCTTCGCGAAGGCCTTGCTGCCTTCGAGCTGCGCAGCCTTTGCCGTCGGTCCGAAGACGCGCAGGCCGGCGGCGCGGAAGCGGTCGACCACGCCGGCCACCAGTGGGGCCTCGGGGCCGACCACGGTGAGCGCCACGCCCTCGCGCTGCACGAGGGCCAGCAGACCGTCGAGATCGGTGGCGCGCACGTCCACGTTGCGGCACTTGGCTTCGGTGGCCGTGCCCGAGTTGCCGGGTGCGACGAGCACTTCCGACACGCGCGAGCTCTGCGCCAGCTTCCAGGCCAGCGCGTGCTCACGGCCGCCATTGCCGATGACGAGGACTTTCATGGTGTGGTGCCTTCGTTCAAGTTCAGGAGTTGCATCGAGACGCGCTTGCTGCCGCCGGCCACGTACTGCTGGCCGATTTCACGGAAACCGAAGCGGTCGTGGAAGGCCTGGGACGCGGGATTCGGCGGGTCGAGGTTGTACTCGCAGACGATGCTGTCGATGCCCCGCTCGCGTGCGTGCTGGAACAGGTTCCGATAGAGCTGTTGCCCGATGCCCCGTCCCGCGGCCGACGCGTCGACGACGATGCGATCGACGTAGACGAAGCGCGAGAGATGCGTGGCGAACCAGTCGAAGTTGTCATTCCGATAGACCGCCGAGTGATCCATGGCCAGCAGGAAGGCGACGACCTTGCCGTCCTGCTCGAACACCCAGTGCGCGCACGCGAGGACATCGAGCTCGGCGAGCCGAGCCGCATCCATCGCGCTGGTCTGCGTCACCTCCGCCGCGTTCAGCGCGACGATGCGCGCGTGGTCGTCGGCGGTGGCAGGGCGGACCGGCATCGCAGGCTCGTCAGTGCCGGAAGTGGCGGGTGCCGGTGAACACCATCGCCATGCCGTGCTCGTCGGCCGCGGCGATGACCTCGGCATCGCGCATCGAGCCGCCCGGCTGGATCACGGCGCGGATGCCGGCCTTTCCGGCGGCGTCGATGCCGTCGCGGAAGGGGAAGAACGCATCGCTGGCCATCACCGCGCCCGGCACCACCAGCCCGGCTTCCTCGGCCTTGAGTGCGGCGATCTTGGCGCTGACCACGCGGCTCATCTGGCCGGCGCCGATGCCCACCGTCTGCGCGCCCTTCGCGTAGACGATCGCGTTCGACTTCACGTACATCGCCACCTGCCAGGCGAACACTAGGTCGGCCATCTCCTCGGCCGAGGGCTGGCGCTTCGTGACGACGCGGCCGTCACCGGCAGCCCAGGGCGTGACGTCGGCGTCCTGCACCAACAGGCCGCCGGCGATGCGCTTGTAGTCGAGCGCGGCGGCCGGCGCGTCGAGCGCGCCGCAGGCCAGCACGCGCACGTTCGGCTTCTTCGCGAACACGGCCACCGCGTCCTCGGCTACCACCGGCGCGATCACCACTTCGACGAACTGGCGCTTGAGGATCTCTTCCGCCGTGCCTGCGTCGAGCGGGCGGTTGAACGCGATGATGCCGCCGAAGGCCGAGGTCGGGTCGGTGGCGTAAGCGCGGTCGTAGGCGGCGTCGATGTCCTGCGCGACGGCCACGCCGCAGGGGTTGGCGTGCTTGACGATCACGCAGGCCGGCTGCTGGAACTGCTTGACGCACTCGAGTGCGGCGTCGGCGTCGGCGAGGTTGTTGTAGCTGAGCTCCTTGCCCTGCAGGAAGCGCGCGGTGGCGACGATGCCCATCGGCGCACCGCGCTCGACGAACAGCGCGCCGCGCTGGTGCGGGTTCTCGCCGTAGCGCAGCTTGCTGGCCAAGTCGAGCTGCAGGTTCAGCGTGGACGGCCACTCGGCGGCCTTGGTTTCGTTCTCGATGCGCTCGGACAGCCACATGCTGACCTTGCCGTCGTAGCGCGCGGTGTGCGCGTAGCCCTTCGCCGCATAGCCGCGACGCTGCGCGGCGGTCGTGCCGCCGGCCTTGAAGGCTTCGATGAAATCGTCGTAGTCGGCCGGGTCGGTCAGCACGGCGACGCGCGCGTGGTTCTTCGCCGCCGCGCGCAGCATCGCCGGGCCACCGATGTCGATGTTCTCGACGGCGTCCTCGTAGGGGCAATCCGGCTTCGCGACGGTGGCTTCGAACGGGTACAGATTCACGACGAGCAGATCGATCGCCTCAATGCCGTGCTGGGCCATCACGGCATCATCCGTGCCGGCGCGACCGAGCAGGCCGCCGTGCACTTTCGGGTGCAGCGTCTTGACGCGGCCATCCATGATCTCGGGGAAGCCCGTCACCGCCGAGACATCGGTGACCGCAAGGCCAGCGTCGCGCAGCGTCTTCGCCGTGCCGCCGGTCGAGAGCAGGACCACGCCCTTCGCGACGAGCGCCTGGGCGAGCGGCAGCAGGCCGGTCTTGTCGGAAACGGACAGCAGGGCCCGGCGGACGGGCTGGCGGTGGTCGGACATGCGGCTCCCCTGGCCCGTCACGGGCGGAAAGCGCGGAATTATACGGCCGGCATCAGCGCAGCAGCCCGACCGCTTCCAGCTTCTTACGCAGCGTCGCGCGGTTGATGCCGAGCACGGCCGCGGCGCGGCTCTGGTTGCCGTCGCAATGCTTCATGACCTCGATCAGGAGGCCCGTTTCCATCTCGGCCAGCATCAGCGCGTAGAGCGAGTCGGCCTCGCACTCGCCGCGATCATTGAGATAGCGCCGAGTCGCGCGCGCCACAGCGTCACGCAACGCGGGAACGGCGGCCGGAGCGGATTCGGCGCGGGAGGAGAAAGCGTTCACGGATACCCCAGGATCGAGTCCGTCGACGGTCCATTGGACGACGGGGAGGGGGAGTCTGCCGCAATTCTGGACGCCGCGCGACCTCGACCTTCGTTCAGTGGAAATCGAACTCGAAGGCCACCGCGCGGTTGCCCGGATCGAGGATTTCCAGAGCCACGGTGGCCGACTGGCCGGGGGCTAGGCCTTCTCGCGAGGGGGCACCGCCGAGGTACTCCCGCGGCTGGAAGCGACGTAGGCCGATGCGCTGGCCGTCGAGGTCGGTG
>JBOFQO010000317.1:0-2541 GCA_051660925.1 Silanimonas sp.
GGAGTCGATGCGCTCGCCGTGGAGCGCCTCGCGCAGCAGCGCTTCGATGCGGTTGCGCACCTCACCGCTGAAGCGGTCGCGCGGGATGTACACCAGGGCCGAGAAGAAGCGGCCGTAGCGGTCGCGACGCAGGAACAGCCTGCTGCGGGCGCGCTCTTGCAGGACAAGGATGCCCATCACGGTCGAGTACAGCTCGTCGGCTGAACTCTGGAACAGCTCATCGCGCGGCAGGGTGTCGAGGATATGACGCAGCGCCTTGCCGCTGTGGCTGCTGGCCGCGAGGCCGGAGCGCTCCATGATCTGGTCGTGGCGGCGGCGCACCAGCGGGATTTCCCACGGGCGACGGTTGTATGCGCCCGAGGTGTAGAGCCCGAGGAAGCGCTGCTCGGCGACGGCCACGCCGTTCTCGTCGTAGATCAGGACGCCGATGTAGTCCATGTAGCCGGGGCGATGCACAGTGGCCCGAGCGTTCGTCTTCGTGAGGATCAGCACGTCGCGCTCGCCGGCCTGGCGGTGCGCGACGAACTCGCTGACCGCACGCGGACGGTGCGCCGGCGCATGGCGCATCAGGCCGAGCCCGGTGCCTTCAACTGGGGCCAGCGTGCGTTCGCCGCCCTGCTCGGCCACGCGGTACTCGCGGTAGCCCAGGAAGGTGAAGTGGTTGTCGGCCGCCCAGCGGAGGAAGTCCTGCGATTCCGCGCGCACCACGTCGTTGACGGGCAGTGGTCGCGTCGACAGGTCGTCGGCGGCACGCAGCATGCTGTCGCGCATCGCCGCCCAGTCCTGCACGCAGAGCCGGACGTCGCCCAGCGCGGCCTCGATGGCCTGCTGGATGCCGTCGAAATCCTCCGGCGCCTGCCGGTCAATCTCGACATGCATCAGCGATTCGCGCTCGATGACCGGGTGGATGAGCAGGTGGATGCCGATGCCTCGCTCGGCGAGGGCCATGCTCACCGAGTCGACGAGGAAGGGCATGTCGTCGTTGGCGATCTGCAGCACGGTGTGGGCGCTGCCGTAGCCCTGCGTTGCCGCATCAGGATTGGCGAGACGCAGCTTCGGCGTGCCAACGGCTCGCCCTCCAGCGAAGGCGAGCACGTCACGCGCCACCGCCAGCCAAGCCTCGGCGGAGCGCACGGCCAGGTCCTCCGCGGGGACGCGGGCGTAGAAACGTTCGACGAAGCGCGCCAAGGCCGCTCCGTCGGGTCCCGAATTCGCTGCGGCCGTGATGAGGGCGGAGAGTTCGGGGTTCGGGGCAGCGTTCGGGGCGCTCATGGGGTCGGTCGTTCCAGCGACTGAGTGAAAGCTCGAAGTGTACGCGGTCTCAGCGACCGGCCGATGTCCCCGAAGTGGCTTCGGCTGTCGTTTCGACCCAGCGCGGGCCGCCTTCGACGAATGGCCTGATGCCCAGTTCGCGGTGGACGGCGGCCGGGTCGATGTGCTTGCCCTGCGTGACCACGGTGACCATACGCCGCAGTGCGGTGATGTCCTGCGTCGGGTCGCCGTCGACGAGTACGAGATCGGCGACGAAGCCGGTCGCGATACGCCCGCGCTCGTTCTCAAGGCCGCTGTAGCGTGCACCGTTGCGGGTGGCGATCTGCAACACCTCGTTGGCCGGGATGCCGGCCATCGTGTAGAGCTCAAGCTCGCGGTGCAGGGTGAAGCCGGCCATCGCGTCGGTGCCCGCCACGATCGGCACACCGGCGCGATGCAGGCGGCCGATGAAATCGATCATCTTCAGGTAGCTCTTCTCGTAGAGCTGCTGCGTGGCGTCGTCGGGGATCTCCATGCCGCCGCTGCGGAAGCCGCGCTGCACCGAGGGCGGGAAGTGGTCGGCGACCGCGGCGTAGGCCGCCGACACCGTGCCGTCCTTCTGCCTCAGGAAGTCGAACGTCGCCAGCGTCGGGTCGACCACCGTCTTCCGGTCGACCAACAGCTTGATGAAGTCCTGGACCGGCGCGCCGTCGAAATCGATCTCGGCGGTGCGCGCGGCGGGCAGGTAGAAGCGCTCCAGCGTCCGCGTGTCGGTCTTGTCGTTGACGAGGAAGTTCAGCAGCACCTGGTTGACGTGGTTCAGTTCGTCGAAGCCGTACTCGACCACCGTGCGGGCGCGCAGGAAGGCCGGCACGTGGCCGCTGACGCGCAGGCCGCGCGAGTGCGCGTAAGCCACCGTCTCGCGCAGATGCTGACGCGGAAAGCTGTTGTAGACCTTGATCTGCGGGTAGCCGTGCGCGGCGTACCAGTCGACCGCCGACTTCGCTTCCTCCAGGGTGCTGACGACAAAGCCATTGCGTGCCGAGAAGGGGCTTTCGCCCTAGAGGAAGCCGGCCGGAACGACCTGCGGCCCAAACACGGCGCCGCGCGCGGTCTCGTCGATGATCCGCTGCAGCGTGGCGTTGTCGTTGCCCATGTCGCGAACGGTAGTGACGCCCGCCGCGAGGTTCAGCCCGCCGTCCCAGCGGCCGACGTGGCCGTGCATGTCGAACAGGCCCGGCAGCAGCGCGCGCCCGCCGGCATCGAGCGAACGCGCCGCGCCGCGGCCGT
>JBOFQO010000318.1:0-18182 GCA_051660925.1 Silanimonas sp.
CGCCAGCCTTTCGCACGACCTGAACGGCGCGGGGTGGAGGATGCGAAATCCCTGCCCAAAGCGTGAAGAACCCCATGAGCGACGACGCTGATCGCGTCACCCGCACCGACGCCGAAGCGGCCGTACGCACCCTGCTGCGCTGGGCCGGCGACGACCCGGCGCGCGAGGGCCTGGTCGACACGCCGCTGCGCGTGGCGCGGGCCTGGCGTGAGTGGTTCAGCGGCTACAGCCTCGACCCCGACGCCTATCTGGCGCGCACCTTCGAGGAGGTCGAGGGCTACGACGAGATGGTCGTGTTGCGCGACATCCCGTTCGAAAGCCACTGCGAGCACCACCTGGCGCCGATTATTGGAAAAGCCCATGTGGGCTATCTGCCGGGCGGCAAAGTGGTCGGCATCAGCAAGCTCGCCCGCGTTGTTGACGCTTACGCGCGCCGCCTGCAGGTGCAGGAGAAGCTGACCGCGCAGATCGCCGACTGCATCGAGCGTGTGCTGCAGCCGCGCGGTGTCGGTGTGGTCATCGAAGCCAGCCACGAGTGCATGACCACCCGCGGCGTCCACACGCGCGGCGTGAGCATGGTCACCTCGACCATGCGTGGCTGCTTCCGCGACGACGCCCGCACCCGCGCCGAGTTCCTCGCCTTTGTTGAAGTCGGCGGCCATCGCCGCTGAACCGGTCCCGCGACGCCGCCTCGCACCGCGCTGGCAACCGTCACGCACGCGGCGGCTAGAATGCCGGGATGGACCTGCCCCTGCGACCCCTGCTGATCGACTGCCGCATCGAACTGCGCAAAGCGATGCGCCAGTTCGACCAAAGCGATCTCTGCCATCGGCTGGACACTGCGCTGTCGATGCTTGGCACCGGCACGGCGTCACTGGCGCCCGGCGCCGAGAAGCCCGATGGGCCGCCGAAACCGGCGGAACGCAGCGGCCAGCAGGTCGCGTACGCGTGGCAGATGGCGGCGCGCAACCTCAAAGGCAGCCACCCCTCGCTGTACGCCGAGCTGCAGAAGGAAGTGCTGCGCCTGCTCGACACCGGCATCCCCACCGACGCGAACGCCGAGATCGAGCGCCTGCAGCAGGACCTCGAGGCGGCGGAATCCGCCGCCGGTGCTGCGAAGCTCGCGCGCATGAAGGCCACCGGCCAGCTCAACACCATCTGCAAGACACTCGCCGCTGCGGCGCCGCACGTGACAGAAAGCGGCGATGCGCAGACCACCGCGTTGGCGCGCATCGAGGCCCTGGTGAAGGGCCAGGGCGCGGGCCTGCTCGACGTCCAGTCGATCACCGCTGGCGCCGCCGATCCGGAAGCGGTGCCCCCGCCGAGCTTCGTGCTGGAGATGGTCAAGGCCGGCGAGCGCCGCTTCAACAAAGCGCAGCGCGAGTTCGCAGTAGCCGAGGCAATGATCGTCACTGGCTGGCAGTACACGCCGATCGAGCTGCTGGAGCGCGGCGAGAGCTGGCTGGCTGGCCTGCTGTTAAACCCCGAGGCCCACGCCTAAGGGGCTGTTGAACGGCGCTGCGACCGTGCGCGCCATGATCTTCCTCTCCGACCTGCCGCCGCCCTTCGGCATGCGCCCGGTGCGGTCCTCAGTTCGGATCAACCATCGGCGGGGCCACGCGCGGCAGCACCACGGTAAAGCGCGCGCCGTGGCCGGGCACGCTGTCGACGTCGATGCGGCCGCCGAGGCCGCGCTGCACCAGGCTGTAGACGATGTGCAGACCGAGGCCGCTGCCGCCTTCGCCGAGCTTGGTGGTGAAGAACGGATCGAAGATGCGCGGCAGGTGCTCCGGCGGAATGCCGACGCCGTCATCGCTGACGCTCAACGCCACCTGATCGCCCTCCAGCGTGTGCGCCGAGAGACGAACTTCGCCGGGGCGGTCGCCGAGGCCGTGCAGCAAGGCGTTGAGCACGAGGTTGGTGACCACCTGGCCGAGCGGGCCGGGGTAGCTGTCCATCGCCATGCCCGGTGCGATGTCAACGACGACCAAGTGCGGCGTCTTGCGCAGGCGCGGCTGCAGGGTGCCGATGATCTCATCCACGACTTCCGCGAGATCGAAGCGGCGGCGCTGTTCGGAGGTCTGGTCGACCGCCACCTGCTTGAAGCGGCCGATCAGCTCGGCCGCGCGCCGCGCGTTGCGGACGATCAGCGCCTGGGCCTCGGCCTGCTGTTGAAGGAAGCCGTCCAGCGTCGAACGCTTGAGCTCGCCGCTCTGCAGCTTGCGACGCAGGTCCTCGATGCCGTCGCCGAGAGTCGTCGCCACCAGCAGCGCACTCCCCAGCGGCGTGTTGAGCTCATGCGCGACGCCGGCCACCAGCGAGCCCAGTGAGGCGAGGCGCTCGCTGCGCACCAGCTCGCCCTGAGTGCGCTGCAGCTGGTCGACCGTGGCCGACAGCTCGGCGTTTGACGCAGCAAGGTCGCGCGTGCGCTCGGCGACGCGGCTCTCGAGTGCCTCGTTCATGCGCTGCAGCGCGGCGGCGCTGGCCTTGCGCTCGGTCACGTCGAACAGGCTCGCGAGCAGCATCGGCGCGTCCTCCGGGCCGAAGCGGTTGAGATGCACCTCGGCGTCGAACTCGCTGCCGTCGGGGCGGCGATGGCGCCAATCGTAGACCTGCGGGGCGCCGGCCATCGCGGCCCGTTCGTACGGCACGATGGCTTCCGCCGACGGCGTGCCGTCGTACTGGAGTGGCGCCGACACGTCGCTGGCGTCGGTGTTCAGCGTGGCCTCGCGGGTGCCGTAGCCGTAGATCGCGACGGCGGCCTCGTTGCAGTCGACGAGGCACTTGGCACGCGGGTCGATGACGATCACCGGCAGCGGTGACCGCTTGAACAGCACTTCGTTGTACTCGGCCTGCAGCTTCAGCCCGCGGGTCTGCTCGTCGAGGCGGTCGAGCATCCGGTTGTAGGCCTCGGCGAGATGGCCAATCTCGTCGCGGCCTTCCACGGTTGCCCGTCGCGCGGTGGTGCCCTTGGCGCCGGTGGCGTCGACGATGTCACTCAGGCGCCGGATCGGCCCGGAGATCAGCCGCTCGAACAGCACACCGAGCAGCATCGCCAGGGCGGCGCCGATGGCGCCCGTCAGCGCCCAGGTGTGCGCCTGCTCGCGCAGGCGGTCGCGCAGCGGTTGCAGGCTGGAGCGCAGCACCAGGGTGCCGACGCGCTCGTCAAGCTCGACGGGCACCGCCACTTCCAGGCGTTCGTCGGCCAGCGGGTCCTTGTCGCCGCTGACGACGCGTGCCGACCACGAGGCCTCGCAGGGTCGCGTACCCGGTGCGCTGTAGCCGGTGAAGAGCGCGCCCATCGAGTCGTACAAGCAGGCTGCCTGGACCTGCGCAAGCTTCGACAGCGCATCGAGGTTCTCCTGGGCCAGTGCGTCGTCGCCGAACACCAGCGCCGCGGCGCTGCGGTTCGCGACCAGCGTTGCCATCGCCTCGGTTTCCGAGGCCAGCGCGCGGCGCGCAGCGCGCTGTTCGGACAGCAGCGCCAGGCTGCCGAACGTGAGGATGGCGATCAGCGTTACCGTGACGATCACGCCGAGCAGGCGAGTGCGCAGCGACAGCGAGCGCAGCCAGAGCGTCATTCGCGCACCCTGATGCGGTCGTGGCGTACGTCGGCGACTTCCAACAATTTGGCACTGAACTTCAGCGGCGAGCGCTGGATGGACGCGAGGTTCACGTGCAGCTGCACGCGGCCGCGGCCTGTCACCAGGGCCACCATCCCGCCTTCGCGGGCGAAACCGCGACCGCTCGACACGGTGAGCGCGCGCGGCGGCGGTGCATCGCGCAGCGCGGCTGCGCTGTCCTCCGAGAAGTAGGCGATGTGGCAGCGCGCCAGCGCCGCGGTTGCGATCGGCCGCTCGATGACGATCGGTCGTGCGCCCACGCGGCGGTTGGTTAGCGCCTCGAGCCGCGGGCCGAACGGGTCGGTGCCGAGCACGCAGATGCGGAAGGGACTGTCGACGCTCTCAAAGGCGTCGTCCGGCCATTCGACGAAGCGCGTGAAGTTGAACAGGAAGGCGGCTTTCAACGCGTACTCGTCCACCGCCGCGCCGTCGGCGCGCGCTGGGGTCGGCAACAGCAGCACGCCAAGGCCAAGGCCGAGGGCCAGGCCGGCCAGTCGCGCCCTCATGGCGCGTCGCCGCTCCCGTGTCGCGCCAGCCACTCGCGAAGCGCATCGACCGCCAGCGGCGGCGAGAACAGGTAGCCCTGCAGTTCGTGGCAGCCGAGGTCGACGAGGCGCTGGCGCTGCGTCGCCGTTTCCACGCCTTCGGCGATCACTGTCAGGCCGAGCGTGCGGCCGAGCTCGATGATCATCTCGGCGAGGCTGCCACCGCCGTGCTCGGCATCCAAGCTCATCACGAAGCTGCGGTCGATCTTCAGGCGTTCTGGCGCCAACTTCTCAAGGCTGGACAGCGACGAGAAGCCGGTGCCGAAGTC
Source organism: Silanimonas sp. (assembly GCA_051660925.1). Lineage (GTDB taxonomy): Bacteria > Pseudomonadota > Gammaproteobacteria > Xanthomonadales > Xanthomonadaceae > Silanimonas. Next base: position 4,438 of record JBOFQO010000318.1, read on the forward strand.
GTCGATGGCGACGCAGACGCCGAGTTGCTTCAGCGCCGCAAGGCGCGGGAGCACGATGTCGGGCGATTGCATGGCCACCGATTCGGTGATCTCGATCTCCAGCAGTTCCGCCGGCAACCCGCCATCGGCCAAGGCCTCGGCGACCATCACCTCGAAGCCGGGCACCAGCAGCTGGCTCATCGAAACGTTCACCGCCATGCGCAGCGGATGGCCCGCTTCGCGCAGCTGCGCAGCGCAGTGGATTGCGCTGCGCATCGCCCAAGCGCCGAGGTCCTTGATCAGCCCAGACTGCTCGGCGATCGGGATGAAGCGTTCGGGGGGCACCAGCCGGCCGTTGTCGGAACGCCAGCGCATCAACGCCTCCAGCCCGACGGTGCGGCCACTCTTCGCCTCAACCTGCGGCTGGTACATCAGGAACAGGCGCTGCTGGTCGAACGCGGCACGTAGGCCGTGCAGCAGGCGGGTGCGTTCTTTGATCTCGGTGGCGACCTCGTGCGAGTAGAACGCGACCGAGCGATGGCCGGTCTGCTTGGCGCGCTTCAGCGCCGAATAGCCCATCTTGATGACCTCGCCGCCGCTGACGTAGTCGTGCACCAGCTCCACGCCGCCGAATGAGGCCGACAGGCCGATCTGCAGGTCTTCGACGTCGAAAGGCTCGTCGAGGCGTTTGGCCCATTCGGCGGGCACCAGTCGGTCGCGCGGGCCGAAGGCGGCGAACGTGTCGTTGGCAACGCGCGCGACGCGCACGCTGGCATCGGCTTGCGCCATCAGGCGCTGCGCCACGCCGCGCAGCAGCGCATCGCCAATGCGGTCGCCGAAAGTCTCATTGATCTCCGAGAACTGATCGACATCGATCAGCAGTAGGCGCTGCGGCGCGTCCGGTGGCGCCTTCAGCGCGGCGTCCACGGTTTCGGCGAGTGCCGAGCGGTTCGGCAGCCGCGTCAGGCCGTCGACGTAGGCGGCATCCCGCAGGCGCTCGACCAGTCGCACGCCGTCGGCAGCGACCGTGGTGTTCTGCACGAACATGTCGAAGACGCGCGGATCGTGCGTCGCGGGTAGGTCGTCGGCGCCGAGGAAGGCCACCGCGTCGGCGCCGGTGCGCGACGGCAGGTAGACGGCAATGCCACCGGCGCTGGTGACGGTGTGTCGCGTCGCGACGGCGAGCTCAATGGCCTGGACTTCGGGTTCGTCGCCCAGGCTGTCGAGCCGGCGCCACGACCAGTTGGCGTAGCGGCCAAGCGCCGCGATCACGCGACGTCGCTGGTCCTCGGCCTCGTGCACGCGGCGGCCGTCGCTGCAGAACACCGCATGCGGCGGCAGGCCGTACAGGCCGGCGAGGCGTTCGAGCAGCCCGACCGCGAAAGCCGGCATGGTGTTCGCAGAGAGGAGTTCGGTCTGCGCCTTCAACAGGTACTCAAGGTCGTTGCGTGTGGCTTCGACCGCGGAAAGCGTCTGGTAGCCGCGCAGCGCCGAGGTCAGCACGGTGTAGAGCCGGGTGCGCGTCAGCTCGCTCTTGATGCGGTAGTCGTTGATGTCGTAGTCGCGGATCGCCTGCATTTCCGGCGCGTAGCCGGGCTGCCCGGTGCGCAGGATGATGCGGGGCTTGTGCAGCTGGAGCTCGGTGCGGATGCGCGCGACAAGGTCGAGACCGGCGCTCTCGGACTCCATCACCACATCGAGCAGGATCACCGCGATGTCGGGCTCGGCCTGCAGCAGGTCGTAGGCCTGGGCGCTGGATTCGGCGTGCAGGAACTGCAGCGGCCGGCCGAGGATCTCGACGCCGCGCATCGCCATGCAGGTGGCTGCGTAGACGTCCGGCTCATCGTCCACCACAAGGATGGTCCACGCTGCACGCTCGGGTGACGCCTGCTCACCGGCTTCCTGCGCGAATACGAGGCTGTCGTCGCCGGCCCCCGGCCGATCGTGGCTCATGCCATCCCCCAGGCGTACTGCAGGGGGGCGTCCCTGCAGCGTCCTAGCATAGCCACGGCGCGAGACCGCCGCGCAAGCGGTCAGCGCTTCGCCCGGCAGACCGCATGCGCCTCAACACGGCTCGCGGAATCGGCATGGGCGCGGTCGTCGCGAAAGTCCCGCGTGGACGCTCTGCTACAGTGTGAGGACGCCGAACGCAGCCGACGGCCCCGCTTGAGCGCCACTGCCGCGACCAATGACGACGTGCCCTGCAGCGGCTGTCCCGCCGCGCCGATGATGCCGTCGCGTGAGGTAGCGCTTCCGGCGCATGCAGTGGCCGATCCTCCCGGCCGGAGACCCGCCGAATGCGCGTTGTGATCCTGCGCCAGATGCGCCGATTGCCCAACCTGCTGCTGCTGCTCGCCCTGCTTGCGCAGGTGCTGGCCTGGCCGTGGCTGGACGACCTGCCCGGCGGCCGACTAATGCTGGTGGGCTTCGACTGGCTGATCCTCGCGCTGGCGCTGAAAGCGGCGCGCGCCACCGGCATCGAGGCACGCCTGGGCTACGTGCTGCTGCTGCCCGCGATCGGCCTGCACGCCGCCGAAGTGCTGCTCGGCGGCGGCGGACTGTACGTGGCCAGCCAGCTGGCGCAGGCCGCCTTCCACGGCTTCGTTGTCAGCTGCCTGCTGCGCTACGTGCTGCGCGACGAGATCATGACCCTCGACGAGCTGTGGGCGCTGGCTTCGCTGTACGTGCTGCTGGCCTTTGTCTTCGCCTATGTCTACGCCACCGTGGAGCACCTCGCGCCGGGCGCGTTCTTCATCAACCCGACAAACAACCCTGATGGCCTGACCGGCTGGTGGGAGCTGCTGTACTTCAGCTTCACCTGCCTGACCTCCGTCGGCTTCGGCGAGATCACCCCGGTGAGCGACGTCGCGCGCTCGGTCGTGATGCTGCAGCAGGTGACCGGCGTGCTGTACCTGGCGATCGTGATCTCGCGGCTGATGGGGATGAACGCGCGGCGGCGCCCGGACTGACCCATTCGCCGATCCCGCGCCGATGGTGCACTGGCCGTTGGCGGTAAGGCGGCGGCCTGAAGCGGCCGCCGCGGTGGGGGCGCCGAGGGGCCGGCGCCGTTGGGAGTGGGATGGCCTGGGCGGATCAGCCCTGGGCGGACGGCTTCGGTGTTTCGCCGCCCGACACCAGAGCGAGGTACTCGGCTTCGCTCAGGGCGCCGCTGCCGTCGCTGTCCGCCGTATCGAAACGGTCGCGCAGGGCAGGCGAGGCGTCGGCCTCCGCGCGGCTCAGTGCGCCGTCGGCGTCGACATCCAGGGCCTTGAAGCGTTCCGACGGGCTGGGTGCCGGGGGTGCTGGCGAGGCCTGGGCCGGCGGTGCGCCGGTGGTGGCCTCGACGGCGATGACCGCGCCGGCGAAGCCGAGCACGGTGAGACCGAGCAGGGTCGGGAAGGACGCGCGGGAAAGGGTGCGCATGGGGTGTCTCCTTCTGCTTAGGGGGTTGGCCGCGCCGATGGATGGCGAGGCGGCTGAAGGTTCGCCCCCCGGCGATGAACCGGACTTGCCCTCCGACGTGAACGACAACGAAGCCCTAACCGCGTTCAGGTCAGATCGCGCTAGGCGTTCCGCCTCCCGCGCCCCAGCGCGGCGGCGATGGGCCCCCTCGTCCGCTTCTTCAACGGCGCGTGGTTCCCGGGCGAATCACGCCATCCGTGGCGCCGAGCGCTGCGCCAGTTCGACATCCGGCGTCACCTCGGCGGTGCGGGTGCGCTCCAGTTCGGCCCACTCGCGCGAGTTCGCCTCGACCGTGCGCCCGCGCGCTTCATCGACCGGAACGCTGATGCGCAGATGGGCGGGATCATCCAATCGCCCCGCCACGGCGAACACCCGATCGCCCCCGGGCGACGCCACGACATGGTCCACGCTCGGCAGGCCAGCCTCGCGGCTGCGCAGTGCCACCGTCGACGCCACGTTGGCGAGCTCTGTGGCGTCGAGTGGCAGCCGGCATCCCTCGCAGCCGCGCAGAGACGCCGCGTAGCGCGCGGAATCCGGATGGTCGGGGCTGCTGAGCGACGCAACGTCCGTTGTGCGGTCGGGGGTATCCGCGCGGAAAGCATGTTGTTCATCAGGAATGGCGTGCGCCGGGCTTCCGACGTCGTTGTTCCAGCGCTGGAGGAAGAGATTGCTCTTGTTCTCCAGAACATCCTCGAACGTTCGCTGCAGGTCGTAGTAGTCGAGACCATTGGAGGCGCGGCGTCCTTCGACCGTGTTCAGGCGGTCGTAGATGGCGCCCTGGGCGATCGCATGGTCGCTACCACTCGGCGCCACCGGTTCGTCGCCGGCAAACCAGTCGCCCAATAGACCTCCCGCCGCTCCAGCGCCGCGGACCAGCAGATCGCCGGCCACCGGAACCTTTGCCGCGGGCGACGCCCCGGCGAGTTCTTCACCCGCCGACATGAACCACTGCCCCAGCTCAGCGTGCTTCGCGACGGCCTCTCCGTAGCGACTCAGCTCGAGGTCGGTCGCGAACTGAGTGCTGGCCTGGAGAACACCGAGCTGCGCCATCACGTTGTCCTTGTGGTGTTGCGACGGCGTGGTCTCAAGAAACTCCGCCCGCCTCTCGACGTAGCTGGACGTCTCTGAAGCAATGACCTCGTGAAGCGGCCGCTCTGCTCCGGACTCTGCCGGGATCGTCAGGTCGCGCGCATTGGGGTTGATCGACGCCTGTGCAAAAAAGTGCACCAGCGGCTTGGGGTCGGACGTCACGTGATTCTCGCCGAGCTCGCCGTTGCCGCCACCGGTGTAATGCGTTAGCAGCGCCTCCGAGTGATCCGCATAGAGCGCGGTAGCGGCCGTCAATCCGCTCGCTGCGCGATCTGACAGCAGCACCCCATCGTCGGGGTTGTAGGGATTCTGATCGTTGTACGCGACAAGGGTTTCGAAGGCATGGCGCGCCGGAATGTCGCCGTTCTCGCCGAAGTGTTTCTCGCGCAGCGCCGGATCATTCGCGAGCAGCGAGAACGCCAAGCCCTGACCACGAAGCACGGCCGGGTCCGTGGGCGGTGTGTCGTTCTCCGGTCGCGGTAGCGGGTAGTAGGTTTCGAGAAGCGCCAGTGCATACGCCTCGCCCGCGCCGCCGGGCCCGCCGTCGTGTCGACTGAGGAGCCCGGCCATTCGCGCCTCGCCCAGACCTTCCGGGCCATGGTCTCTGCCGATAGCCGTCAGGTCGTCCACCGTGACGTGGCCGGCGCGGAATGCCGCGTCGAGTGCCGGCGCGATAACCGTCTGGTCGGCGATGAGCTGATCGGCCGGTGTTGGCGCTTCGCCATTGCGCGCGCGGGCTGTGCTCAGCCCGGCTACATGGTCATTGCCGAGCACGGCCACGCCCATGTTCGTGTTCTGCCCGCCGATGGCGCGGGCGAAAATCTCGCCCATGTCGTCGCTCGTCAGCGGCACCTCGTTGTATCGGCCGCTGGCGATGAGTTCGGCCAAGGGCGCTGGGCCACCGGGAGCAAGCATGGGCAGATAGCGCTGCTGGAACGCATTCCAGGCGTCGTCGTTCGGGAACAGGGACATGAGGGTGCCGTCGGGGGGCGAAGGTGACGGAACGCTACCACGGCACCCACGTCCGACCGACCATCGAACGCGGTGCCGATTCAACAAAACTCAATTCCGACGTGAATACGGGCGCCAGACGTTCGCGCCCGCCGTTCGGATACGTCGCTGCTCAATCCCCGAGGAAGCGCGTCCCCACGTTGATCGACGCGAACTGCGCCAGCTGCGTGCTGCCGCGCAGGCCGATGCGGATCGTTGTCGGCTTGCGGAAGAACTGCTTTGCCTGCTCCTCGGTCAGGCCGAGGGTGTCCATGAGGAAGCTGCGGCTGATCGCGCCGCCAATGCACGTGCGCGTGTAGGTATAGAGGCGGCTCGACGAGAAGCTAGGCGCCAAGGTCTCGAGATCATTGATGGCGATCAGTGACTGTTCGAACTGGCCGCCGAAGGGCAGGCCGGTCAGCGGGTTCACCAGCGTCGGGTCAGCCAGCACCTCGTTCTCGAACACGTAATAGGGGCGCAATGTCAGCCGCGCGTTGGCGTTCGCGGCGGTGTCGTTGGTCCAGAACACGTTCACGATCGGCGTCTGCCAGTGGCAGATCAGGCTCTTGGTGCTCTTGCCCGGGAGCGTGATCTTGGCGAGGTCGGGGCGGTCGAAGTTGGTGATCGCCGGCGCGGGGTTGACGACCACGCAATTGATGCGCGGCGGATCGGTGGGGGTGGCCGGGCTGCAGTCGGTGTCGAGCTCGACGAAGGCGGAGAGCAAGCCAATCCAGTTGGCGTTGCGGCCGAAGCTGGCGGCGTCGCCGACGTCGGCGTCGGTCAGTTCGGCCGCGGTGGCGCGCGTGTCGGCCATCGCGCCGACGTCGCGATCAGCGGCGTGGACAGCCGGCGTGAGGGCCGACGTGAGCAGGGCGGCCGCGGTGGCGGCCAGGGCGAGCGGGGAGCGGGTCATCGCGGTTCTCCAGTGGACGGGGGTGGGTGAAGCCCGCACAGGCTGCGCCAGTTTTTTGGGCACGGCCGTAAGAATTTCCCTCACCCGGGGGTCAGCCGGCATGGCGACGCGTGCCCGGCGCCTGTCGACGGCGCGGCGAGCATCCGCAGCAGTAAGCGAGCGCGACGAGCCGACGGAGTGAGTGCCTGCGCGCTCCCTCAGGTTTCGGGCTCTCCCGCCCAGGCGCCCATCCGCCCATCCCCGTACTCGCGCAGCACTTCGGCGACGATGACGCGGTAGCCGGCATACCAGCGGGCGTACTGACGTTTCGCGTCAAGGTGCGCGGGATGCGTCGCGAAGGCCTGCAGGGCATCGAGGGAGCGCCAGTAGTACACGGCATTGCCGCGCGTGCCGTCCGGTGAGCGCCACGACTCGACGCCGATGAAGTCAGGCGACGCTTTCGCCACGGCGTCGATGATCGCGTTCAGCCGGTGGAACTCGGCGTCGTACTCGCCGGGGGCCCATTGGAACGACACGCTGTAGCGAGGCGGCGTTTTCATCGACCCAGCGGCACGTCGGCGGCGACGAAGGCGAAGCGCGGCAGCGCGCGGCCGTCAACCGTCACCTCCGAGAAGAACATCGAATGCGGACGCACCCACAGGCCGCGTTCGCCGTACAGCGCGCGGTACAGCACGAGCACCTCGAGCGTCTCGCTGTGGCGCACCGCGCCCAGCACCTCGTACTCGCCGCCCTTGTAGTGGCGATAGAAGCCGGTCGGCGTGGCGGGAAGTGGCGCTAGGTCGGTCATTTCGGGGTCCACTGGTTGGCGCGTTCGTTGCGCTGCGCCTTGGTCGCTGTGTCGAGCACGCGCTTGGCGCGTGTCGCGGGTGTTTTTGCCTGCGCGATCCATTCGAGGATGCCGCGCTTGGCGGAGCGCGGGAAGGCGGCGAAGTGCGCTTCCGCATCGGGGTGCGCGCGCAGCGCCGCAGCCAAGTCGTCCGGCACCACGCCGGCCTCGACCTCGTCCAGCGCCGTCCACGAGCCGTCGGCGCGCGCCGCGTCCACCTTCGCCTGCCCGGCGGGCGCCATCTTCCCTTCCGCTTCCAGCTGCGCGACGCGCTCCTTGTTCGGGCGCGACCAGCCGCTGCCGGGTTTGCGCGGCGCGAACCACAGCGCGGTGCGCTCGGCGTCGACGGCGCGCGGGCGACTGTCGACCCAGCCGAAGCACAGCGCTTCCTCGACCGCCGCGTCATAACCCATTGACGGCTTACCGCTGGCTTTTTTCCACGACAGGAGCCACACGCCGTCGGTGCGGGCGTGGTGCTTCGCCAACCAGGCGCGCCACGCGCGACGGTCCTTCGGGTGGACCTCGTCGTCGGGCTTTCGATCCATCCGCGTCAGCCCTTGCGGCCACCAGCCAGCAGCAGCACCACGCCCAGCGCGATGGCGCCGCCGGACACCCAGGTCGGGATGGCAACGGTTTCCTTGTCCTGCACCTTCAGTTCGAGCGGGCCGGCCTTCAGCGCGGTCCTCTCCTGCGTGTAGCTGAAGCCGCCGAACACCAGGCCGGCGCCACCGGCAACGATCAGGACGATGGCGATGATGCGAACGGCATTCATGGATGACGCTCCGATGGACGAGGTCGCCGCAGCATGCGTCGGCCTTGCCCACCGGAGCAAGGTTCGGCCTCAGGACACCCAGCCCAGACCGGCGAAGTACTTCTTGAACGTACTGGCCTTCATCGCGAAGACGCCGTTGGTGTTCAGCGGCATGGTGGCGGTGTAGCCGCTGCCGGTGCTCGTCCACGAGCCCGACAGCACGTCGAGCGTCGCCTCATGTGTGCCCCAGGGGTTGCGAACGACGATGTAGTACTCGCCATTGCGCCACGCCCATCCGAGGATCGAGTAGGCGTGGTTGCCGACGACGCGCGCAGCGGCGTAATCGGTGCCGGCCGGCGAGCTACCGTACGTCCAGCACACCATCGGATTGAACGTGCGTGCCGAGATCGAGTTGCCTCGCACCTTCGACACCAGTTGATCCACCGTCATGACGTTGTGGTCCCAGTAGTGCCGGTTGCCACGGACGATCTCGGCGCAGGCCATCACCGTGTCGCCGTAGGCCATCGGGCCGTAGTCGGGGAAGTCCGTGGTGTTGGCGGTCTTCCACTTGCCGTAGGCCTTCTCCAGGATGGCCGGCCAGGTCTCGCCGGCGTCGAGGGAGCGGGCGTAGCGCCACGCCTTGCTGCCGGCCTGCACCGGCAGGCGTTCGCTCACTTCGACCAGCTCGCCGGGGCCCGTGCCGTTGCGGTAGAAGGTGACACGATGGATCGGCGCATCTTCATCAGTCCACGCCGAAGGCTTGATGACATTGGCGATCGCGTAAGGGCGCGCCCAGACCACCGAGCTCATCGCAGCGATGAAGTAGCAGTTCGCCAGTGAGCCTTGGATCGGATCGTCGATCTGGCCGACGTCCTCGAAGAAGTCGCCCTTGTCGGCCCACTCGGTGTTGGCCGGCTGCCAAGGGGTGCTGTTGCCGCTGCGGTCGACGGAAACCGACAGTACGTCGGTGACGATCTGTGCCCGGGCCTCGTCGCGGATGCGCAAGCGGGACGCGGGCTGGGCTTCGACGTTGCGGTGCGTTTCGAGGAAGCGCACCAGGCGCTCGCGCACCTGCGGGGCGTCGAGGGCCTTGATGGCAGCGCCGTCCTGGAGGAGGTTCGGCCGCAGCAGTGGGCTGTCGGCGGAGAAGAGCGCCTTCTCCGGCACCTGCAGGATACGGGTGACCTCACCGACCGGGTCGGCGAGCGACGACCAGCGGATGGGTTTGCCAGCCACCAGTTCGGCGACGGCGTAGGGATTGGTGACACCGATGTTCAGTTCCATGATGACGCTCCTGTGCTTTGGGGGGCATCGCGTCGTCGCGATGCGCAGCCCGGGCGACCGAAAGGTGCAGGAGCTGCGGACCACAGGCTGCGCTGCAGTGCAACAGGGCGTTATCAGGAATCGCCGCGACGAAGGCGGGGCGATTTCCTACGCGGCGGAGGCCGTGTTTCCACGGCCCGGATGCGACGGCTGCCGACCGCGCAACACGATGGCGATGCCGCCGAGGATCACCGTGCCGGCGACGATGCGCGTCGCGTCGAGCGCTTCACCGAGCAGCAGCACGCCGCCGAGGGCTGCCAGCGGCGGCACGGCCAGCTGCAGCGTGGCCGCGCGCAGTGCACCGAGCTGCGGCAGCACGCGATACCAGAGCACGTAGCCGAGCCCCGACGCGATCGCGCCCGAGGCGATCGCGCAGGCGAGGCCGGTCGCGTCGATGCGCAGCGCGTCGGCATTCACGAGCAGCAGCGCGACGGTGAACGGCAGTGCGCGCGCGAAATGTCCGGCAGTGTCGGCCACCGGGTCGACGCTGCCGCGGCCCCACAGCGAGTACAGGCCCCAGGCCACGCCCGCACCAAGCATCCACAGCGCGGCGCCGAGCGGCGGTGCGGCGGCCCCGGGCAGCAGCAGGGCCAGCAGCCCGAGCACGGCGAGCGCGAAGCCGGCCCACTGCGGCGCGGACAGTCGGTCGCCCTGCCACAGGCCGATGACCAACATCGTCGCCTGCACCGCGCCGAACAGCAGCAGCGCGCCGGTGGCGGCCCCGACAGCGACGTAGGCCAGCGAGAACCCGCCCGCGTACGCGAACAGCGCGAAGCCGCCGCGCCAGCGCCCGCGACGCCAGGCGACGCGCGTCGTCCCGGCCGTGCGCCGCATCGTCAGCAGCAGGACGAGCGCCGCCGTGCCAGCGGCCAAGCGGATTGCGGTGAAGCTCGCCGCGTCGGTGCCGCCGTCAGTCAGCGCGAGGCGGCAGAGCAGCGAATTCGCGGCGAAGGCGAGCAGCGCCGCCGCGGTGGTCGCGGCGAGCGGCGCGCTCATCCCACGCGTCCGAAGATCTGTTCCGCGCGATTGAAGAGAATCCAGCTGGTGGCGATGTACTTGTCGCCGCCCACCGGCCGGTTGCCGCGGTGCGTGTGCGTGAACGCGGTCGGCGCGATCAGCACGCTGCCGGTCTTCGGCACGACCTTGCGCCGCTGGTAGAGGAACTCGGTCTCGCCCTCGTCGAATGCGTCGTTCAAGTACACCGTCCACAGCAGGGTGCGATGCAGGGTGTCGGCGTTGGCGTCGCGCGGGTAGAGCTCGCAGTGCCAGTAGGGGTAGCCGCCTTCGCCGGCGGTGTAGCGCTGCAGATTGATGCTGCCGGGGCGCAGCAGCTGCTGCACGAGGCCGAGCAGGGCGCCATCGTCCATCGTCGCGAGGTCGTCGGCGCCAAGGCGTCGCGGTGCGCCGCCGTCGGCGGGCCGGTGCTCGAGCATCAGCGGCGCGACGATCGTGTACGGATACGTCCGCAGGTAGGCCATCAGGCCCTTCAGCACCGCGCCCGTCAGCGGGCCGGTCACGTCGTTCCATTCCGCGCGGCCGCTGATCTCGAAGTCGCGGCTCTTCTTCATCTCGGGGAACACGCCGCTGCCGACGCGGCCTTCCACGTGCGCCGAGGCGTCGAAGCGTCGGCACACCGCAGCGCACCAAACCGGGTCGAGCAGGCCGTCGTAGACCTCGATGAAGTCGGGGTTCGCCGCCCGCGGGCCGCTGCCATCAACGCTCATCGCTCAGCCCTCGCGCACGTAGCGCTCGTACTCGGCCACTTCGTTGCGCGAGCCGAGGATCACCGGTACGCGTTGGTGCAGACCGGTGGGCGTCACCTCGAGCATGCGCTGCGTGCCGGTGGTGGCCTTGCCGCCGGCCTGTTCGACGAGAAAGGCCATCGGATTGGCTTCATACATCAGGCGCAGGCGGCCGCCTTTCTCCCGGCACTTGGCGTCGACCGGATACATGAAGGTGCCGCCGCGGGTCATGATGCGATGCACATCGGCCACCATCGAGGCGATCCAGCGCGTGTTGAAGTCCTTGCCGCGCGGCCCGGACTTGCCGGCGAGCAGATCATCGACGTAGCGCTTCACCGGCGCGTCCCAGTGCCGCGCGTTGCTGGCATTGATCGCGTACTCCTGCGTGTCGGCCGGGATGCGGATGTCGCGCTGGGTCAGGATGAAGCTGCCGGTCTCGCGGTCCAGCGTGAAGGCGTGGGTGCCGTGGCCGACGGTCAGCACCAGCACCGTGCTCGGGCCGTAGACCGTGTAGCCCGCGCACACCTGCTCGGTGCCCGGCTGCAGGAAGTGTTCGGTTTCTGGCGTGGTGACGCCATCCGGGCAGCGCAGTACCGAGAAGATCGTGCCGACGCTGACGTTCACGTCGATGTTCGAGCTGCCGTCGAGCGGGTCGAACAGCAGCAGGAAGTTGCCCTTCGGGTAGGCGTCGGGGATCGGATGCGGGTCGTCCATCTCCTCGGAAGCGATGCCGGCCAGATGCCCGCCCCAGGCGTTGGCCTCGAGCAGGATCTCGTTGCTGAGCACGTCGAGCTTCTTCTGCGCCTCGCCCTGCACGTTGCCGGTGCCGGCGTCGCCCAGTACGCCGCCGAGCGCGCCTTTGCTGATCGCGTAGCTGATCGACTTGCAGGCGCGGGAGACCACTTCGATCAGCAGTCGCAGCTCGGGGTTGATCTGCCCGGCGCGCTCGGCCTCGATCAGGAAGCGGGTGAGGGGCGTGCGCTGCGACATCGGGAGGCTCCGTGCGGGGAGCGCCGATTGTAGCGGCGGGGCGCGCATGTGCCGGCCCCGGCGCGCGCGAGGCATCATCGCGCCATGACCCTGCCGCCCGACGTTACCGGCTACCTCAGCGCCCTCGGCCTTGGCCTGTTGATCGGCGTGGTGCGCGAGCGCCAGCGTCCGGCCGATGGCCATGCCCCCGCCGGCCTGCGCACGCACGCGCTGGCCGCACTCGGCGGCGCCGTGGCGTGGACGTTGGGGCTGCCGGTCTTCGTCGCCCTGCTGCTCGTCGTCGGTCTGCTGGCCTACGCCAGCGACCGCCGCAGCGCCGGCGTCGAAACCGGGCAGACCGGCGAGGTGGCTCTGCTGCTGACCGTGCTGCTGGGCGGCCTCGCGGCGACGCGACCGGGCCTCGCCGCCGCGCTCGCGGTGGTGGCGGCCCTGCTGCTGCAGGCGCGCGAGAAGCTGCACCGCGTCGGTCGCGACCTGATCAGTGAATCGGAAGTGCGCGACGGCCTGCTGTTGCTGGCGGCGGCCCTGCTGGTCCTGCCCCTGCTACCCAATGAACCCGTCGGGCCCGGTGGTGCGCTGAACCCGCAGAAACTGTGGCGGCTCGTCGTGCTGGTGATGGCCGTCAGCGCGCTCGGCCACGTCGCGCTGCGGGTGATCGGCGCACGGCGTGGGCTGGCGTTGGCGGGCTTCTTCGCCGGCTTCGTGTCGTCGACGGCCGCCATCGCCGGCTTCGGCCAACGCGTGCGTGGCGACGCGACCCTGCTTCGCCCGTCGGTGGCGGCCGCCATGTTCGCGGCGCTCGCCTCGCTGATGCTGATGCTGCCGGTGCTCGCCACCGCGTCGGCGCCGCTCGCCATCGCGTCGCTGCCCATGCTGGGCGCGTTCGGCGCGGTGCTGGCGGCCGGCGGCATCCTCGGCCTGCGCGGCGGCTCCGGCGAGGCGCCCGCGCCGACGCAGGAGTCGCGGATGTTCCGCTTCGGCCACGCGCTGGGTTTCGCCGCGCTGATGGCCGGCGTGTTGCTTGCTTCGGCCTTATTGGGTGCGCGCTTCGGGCAGGGCGGCGTCATGGCCGCCGCCTTCATCGCCGCGCTGGCGGAAGTGCACGCCGCCGCCGCGTCGATCGGGCAGCTGGTCGCCACTGGCGGCGCGCATCCCGCCGCGGCGCAGGGCCCGCTGCTCGCGGTGCTCGGTGCCAGCGTGCTGTCACGCGGTGCGGTGGCCTTCGCGAGCGGTGGTGCCGGCTATGGCACGCGCGTGGCGGTGGGGCTGGCGCTGGCGTGGCTGGCCGCGGCCGCCACGGTGTGGCTGGGATGAGCGCACCGGCGACGCCGGCGCTCCTTCCTTCCGGGGCGCCGTGGCCCGCGACCGCCGAGGCACTGATGCGTTCGCGCTACGAAGCCTTCGTGCGTGGTGACGTCGTGCACCTGCTGGCCACTGGGCACGCGAGCACGAGGCCGGCGCCGGAGTCGCTCGTGCCCGAGCCCGGCGCGCGCTGGCTCGGGCTGGAGGTCAGGCGCGCCGTTGAGGAAGGCGACAGCGCGACGGTCGAGTTCGTCGCCCGCGTCAAGGTCGGCGGCCGTCCGGCGGTGCGCCTGCACGAGATCAGCCGCTTCGTGCGGGAAGACGGCCGCTGGCTCTACGTCGACGGCGTGCTGTCCTGAACCGTTTCAGCGCGACCTG
>JBOFQO010000319.1:0-1207 GCA_051660925.1 Silanimonas sp.
GTGGCCACCGAGTTCAAGCCCTGGACGCTGTTCGAAGCCGCGAACCTGAAGGTCACCGGCCAGTTCCTGGCCAGCTTCCTGCCGCCGGCGCATGCGCCCGATTTCCTGGCGATGGTGGCGCGCGAGACCTGGCGCACCGTGGCCATCGCCACCGCGGGCATGACGCTGGCGCTGCTGCTGGCGCTGCCGCTGACGCTGCTGTCCACGCGCGTGCTGTCGGTGTCGGCGCTGTCCGGCCGCATGGCGCGCGGCCCGTTCTGGTTGCGCCAGGGCCTGCGCTGGCTTCTGATCTTGCTGCGCAGCGTGCCCGAGCTGGTGTGGGCGCTGGTCTTCGTGCGCGTCGTCGGCCTCGGGCCTACCGCGGGCGTGCTGGCCATTGCGCTGACCTACGGCGGCATGCTCGGCAAGGTCTACGGCGAGATCCTGGAAAGCGGCGAGACGCATGCCACCGAGACGCTGCTGCGCAACGGCAGCTCGCGCCTGCAGGCCTTCTTCTACGGCCTGCTGCCGCAGAACGCCGGCGAGCTGACCAGCTACACCGTCTACCGCTGGGAGTGCGCGATCCGCAGCTCGGTGGTGCTGGGCTTCGTCGGCGCCGGCGGGCTGGGCCAGCAGATGGACAACTCGATGAAGATGTTCCACGGCGGCGAGGTGCTGACGATGCTGGCCGTGTTCGTCGCGCTGGTGGCGCTGGCCGACCACGTGAGTGCGCGGCTGCGCCAGGTGCTGGCATGAACGGCAAGCATCCGCCCGCCGCCAACCCGCCGTACCGGCTGCCGCCGCCGCTGTTCAGCGCGCGCTGCAAGGCCTGCTGGTTCCTGGCCGCGGTGCTGGCGCTGGTGGCTGCCAGCTTCTGGACGCTGCAACTGCAGTGGGGCCAGTTCCTTTCACTGGAGGCGCTGCGCAGCATGGGCCGCTTCGTCGGCGAGTTCTTCCCGCCCGACACCTCGCCGGAGTTCCTGCGCAAGGTGCTGCAGGGCACCTGGGAGACGCTGGCGATGTCGGCGCTGGGCACCGCGCTGGCCGCCGCGGCCGGGCTGTTGCTGGCGCTGCCGGCCAGCCGGCTGCACGAAGGCGATGCCGCCCGCGCCCGCACGCCGACGCGGCTGCTGCTGAACGCGCTGCGTGCGATCCCCGAGCTGGTGTGGGCCGCGCTGCTGCTGATCGCCGCCGGGCTGGGGCCCTTTGCCGGCACGCTGGCGCTGGC
>JBOFQO010000320.1:0-8237 GCA_051660925.1 Silanimonas sp.
GCTCGCCGCGCCGCCCCAGCGCGAGCGCGGCAGCTCGAACTTCAGCGTCGGCCTCGGGCTCGGCTTCGGTGGGGGCAGTACGCGCGGCAGCCTCGGTGTCGGCGTGCCGATCGGCGGTGCGGGCTCGCGTTCGCCGTCGCGCTATCCCGGCGCGGTGGCGGTCGACGTCGTCGAAGTCGCGGGCAAGCGCGTGGTCTGGAGCGGCAGTGTCGACGTCGCCCGTGCCGGTCGCGACGGCGAGCGACAGGCCTTCGAAGCCGCGCTGGTGCGCGTGCTGGCGGGCTTGCCGCCGAGGACCGCGGCGGAGCCCTGATCCGCGCGCACCGACCGCGTCAATCGCGGTCGATCGATTCCCAGCGCACGCCCCAGTCGACGAGGCGCAGCGGCGGCAGGCCGAACGTGGCCTTGAAGGCATCGCTGAAGTGCGCGCCGCTGGCGAAGCCGGCGGCGTGCGCGGCGTCGGTCAGGGCGCTTCCCGCGCCGATGAGGCGCGCTGCGTGGCGCAGCCGCTGCCAGAGCCGCCAGCGCCGCCACGGCAGGCCGGCCTGCGCCGTGAAGCGACGCTGGAAGGTCGACACGGCGCAGCCCGCGAGCTGCGCGTGCGTCGCCACCGGATGCGCGTCGCCGGGCGTTCGCTGCACGCGCGCCATCGCCGCGGCGATGCCGGCGTCGAGCGCCTGCGGAGGCGGCAGGTCGAGGGCGCACAGCAGCGCGTTCCAGCCGTCGGCCGGTGCTCGGGTGCGGTGGTGCAGGGATTGCAGCAGGGCTACCGCGGCGGCTTCGACGATGGGTTCGAGGCTTTCGATATCGCGAACCGCTGCGGCGTGTCGCCGCGCCAGCGCGCGCCAGCCGCGGTCGTCGGCATCGAGGTAGAGGAAGGCCATCGCGCCGCCGCGCGCGTCGAGCTGCTGCCACCGGCCCGGCGCGATCAGCGCGCTGCGCCGCAGCGTCGGCGACGCATCGTCCTCGCCCTGAAGCGTGAACCCGCCGTCCAGCCCGAAGGCCAGCACCGCGACGGTGTTGCGGTGCCCGCCGAGCGTGAACGAGGGTCCGAGGTAGAGCGCGCGGCTGCCGGCATCGAGGATCAGCGGCGTTCCTGCCGGCGCGCTTGCGCGGCACGTTTCCGGAAGCGCGCCCGTTGCGCCGGGCGGCAGACTGGCGGCATCCACCGTCGATGGGCGTTCCGTGGCCATGCGCTGGCTGTCCCCGATCCTGCTGGCCCTCGTGGGCCTCGTCCACCTGCTGCCGGTCACCGGCGCGTTCGGCGCGCCGCATCTCGAACGACTGTACGGCGTCGCGATCACCGATCCCAACCTGCTCGTGCTGATGCAGCACCGCGCGGTGCTGTTCGCCATCGTCGGCGGCCTGCTGCTGGCCTCGGTTTTCAAGCCGGAATGGCGAGCGCTGGCGATCGGCGTGGGCAGCGTGAGCGTCGGCAGCTTCCTGCTGGTGGCGTGGAGCGTTGGCGGATACAACGCGCTGATCGCGCGGGTGGTGTGGATCGACGTGGTGGCGCTGGCGATGCTCCTCGTGGCCGCCGTACTGCAGCTCGGCACCGCGAAGGCCGCGGCGCCGCCACGCTGACGAGCTTCAGCCGACGCCGCTCAAGCCCCACGGCCCGCGACCACTCGCGGCAGTGATCAGCCCCAGCACGCGCGTCGCTTCCGCATCGACCATCGGCCACTCGAAGCGCCAGGTCCAGTTGTGGTCGCCGACGGTGCCGGGGATGTTCATGCGATGCGCCGCGCCGAAGCCGAGCACGTCCTGCAGCGGGAACACCGCGAAGTTCGCCACCGAATTGCTGCAGGCGCGGATCATCGCCCAGTGGATGTCGCTGTCGCTGGCCGGCAGGTAGCTGCCGGCGTACTGGCGCTCGTGCGGCGTCGCGGCATTCCACCAGCCGCGCACGGTGTCGTTGTCGTGCGTGCCGGTGTAGGCGACGGTGGCGCGGCGCGCGTTGTGCGGCAGGAAGGGGTCTGTGGCGTCGCCGCCAAAAGCGAACTGCAGGATGGTCATGCCGGGGAAGCCGCAGCCGTCGCGCAGTTCGATGACGTCGGGCGTGATTAGCCCGAGGTCCTCGGCGACGATGGGCAGCGGGCCCAGCGCTTTCTCGATGGCGTCGAACAACGCCTTGCCGGGGCCGGGCACCCACTGGCCGACCTCGGCCGTCGGGCAGCTCGCCGGGATCTCGTAGTAGCCGGCAAAGCCGCGGAAGTGGTCGATGCGGAACACGTCGGCGAGGCCGAGCGCGCGGCGCACGCGGTCGCTCCACCACGCGAAGCCTTCGGCGGCCATCTGGTCCCAGCGGTAGATCGGGTTGCCCCAGCGCTGGCCGGTCGGCGCCATCGCGTCGGGCGGGCAGCCCGCAACCACGGTGGGCTGGCCTTCGCCGTCGAGCACGTAGAGGTCGGGGCGCGCCCAGCAGTCGGCGCTGTGGTGCGCGATGTAGATCGGCAGATCGCCCATGATCGCGATGCCGCGCTCGTTCGCATGGCGCTTCAGGGCCAACGCCTGCGTGTCGAAGCACCACTGCACCCACGTCCAGTAGCCGATCTCGGCGGCGTGCTCGGCGCGCGCGGCGGCCAGCGCCTTCGGATCGCGATCCCGCAGCGCCGGTGCCCACGTCCACCACGGCATGCCGCCGTGCGCGGTTTCCAGCGCCATGAACAGCGCGTAGTCGTCGAGCCAGTAGGCCTCGCGCGTCGCCCACTCGGCCTTGGCGGCGCGCTCGGCCGGCGCGTTCTTCGCGACATAGCCCGCGTAGGCTTTCCGCAGCTGCGCATTGCGCCACTCGACGACGGTGCCAAAGTCGACCTTGCGCGCATCGAAGCCGCGCTCCGGCAGCGTCGGTGCCTCAAGCCAGCCGTTCGCCACCAGGCCTTCGAGCGCGATCATCAGCGGGCTGCCGGCGAAGGCCGACACGCTCTGGTATGGCGAGTTGCCGGGGCCGATCGGGTTCACCGGCAGCCACTGCCAGATCGTCTGGCCGGCGTCCTTCAGCCAGTCGATGAACTGGAAGGCATCCGGGCCGAAATCACCGATGCCATGCGGGCCGGGCAGGGAGGTGACATGCAGGAGCACGCCGGCGGCGCGCTGGTCGAGGTTGAACATCAGGTCGGCTCCGAGGCAGGCGGGAGGCGGCGTAGCACCATGAGGCTGCGCGCGGGCACGAACAGGGTCGTCGTGCCGTGGGCGCAAGGAAGGGAAGCGAGTGTGGCGTCGGCGGGCGGTGCCGGGAAGGTGCCGGAGGTCTCAAGCCGAAGCGCCCACGGGCCGCCGTGCAGCACGAAGGGCAGGTCGTGCGGCTCGGGGTTGAACACGATCGCGCCGCGCGGTGTGGCGGCACCGGCGGCGCGCAGCTGGCAGGCGAAGGCGCGCAGGCCGAGGTCGTGCCAATCCTCGACCGCCATGTCGGCGCCGTCGGGGCGCAGCCAGCGGATGGCGGGCTCGTCATCGCCGGGATTCGGTGCGAACCACGCGGGCCAGCGCAGGAAGGCTTCGCTGCGGCGCAGGTCGACGAGCTGTGCGATCAGCGCGCTGTCGTCGTCGGCGCTGGATAGACCCGACCAGTCGAGCCAGCCGGTGGCGTTGTCCTGGCAGTAGGCGTTGTTGTTGCCCTGCTGCGAGTTCGCCACCTCGTCGCCGGCGCAGAGCATCGGCGTGCCCTGGGCGAGCAGGGTGGTGGCGAGCATCGCGCGGCGCAGGCGGCGGCGGGCGTCGGCGACGCGCGGTTCGTCGCTCGGGCCTTCGACGCCAAGGTTGGCGCAGACTTCGTGCGCATGGCCATCGCGGTTGTGCTCGCCGTTGGCGGCGTTGTGCCGGCAGACGTAGCTGACGACATCGGCCAGCGTGCGGCCGTCGTGCGCCGTCACGAAGTTGATGCTGGCCTGTGGGCGGCGCTGCCCGTGCTGGAACAGGTCGCTCGACGCAGTGAACCGCCGCGCGAACTCGCTGCGCGGCACAGCGGCGCGCGGGTGGCCGTCGGCGGTGGCGTCCGCGCCCAGCCAGTAGCCGCGCACGGCGTCACGGAAGCGGTCGTTCCACTCGGCGACGCGGCTCGGAAAGCGCCCCAGCTGATAGCCCTCCATGCCGGCATCCCAGGGCTCGGCGATCCCGTGCACCTGGGCCAACGTCGGGTCTTGCCGCAGCGCCACGAAGAAGGGCGCCGACGGATCGAAGCCGCTGCGCGTTCGGCCCAGCGCCGCGCCGAGGTCGAAGCGGAAGCCGTCGATGCCCATCGTTTCGACCCAGTAGCGCAACACGTCGAGCGCGAACTGCGTGGTGCGCGGATGGATGATGCGCAGCGTGTTGCCGCAGCCGCTGATGTTCTCGTAGCGGCTGCGGTCATCGTTGACGAGGCGATACCAGCTGGCGTTGTCGAGGCCGCGGAAGCTCAGCGTGGGGCCGTGCTTGTCGCCTTCGGCCGTGTGGTTCAGCACCACGTCGAGCACGACGTCGAAGCCCTCGCGCTGCAGTGTCGCGACCATGCGGCGGAGTTCATTGATTCCATCGTGCGGCTGGTGGCACAGGCGGCGCGCCGGGCAGAAGAACGCGACGGTGTTGTAGCCCCAGTAGTTGCGCAGGCCGCGGTCAACGAGCGGTGCCTCGTCGAGCCACTCCATCACCGGCATCAGCGACAGGGTGGTGACGCCGAGCGCCTTCAGGCGCGCGATCGACGCCGGGTGCGCCATGCCGGCGAAGGTGCCGCGCAGGGCGTCGGGCACACCGGGCAGCCGCATCGTGAAGCCGCGCACGTTGAGCTCATAGAGCACGCTGTCGCGCAGCGGCCGGCGTGGCTGCGCGGCGGCGCGCAGCGCGAGATCGCCGGTGAGCGGCACGGGCGCATCGACCACGCGCGCTTTCAGTGCAAGCGCGGCGTTGTCACGCGTGTCGGGCTGGCGGCCCTGCGGATGGCTGGCGGCCCAGCCTTGGTGCTCGGGGCGCCACTGGAATTCGCCAACGATCGCGCGGGCGTAGGGATCGAGCAGCAGCTTGGCCGGGTTGAAGCGGTAGCCGGACTCCGGCTGGTAGCGGCCGTGTGCGCGGTAGCCGTAGACGAGGCCCGCCGCGGCACTCTCGATGCGGCCGTGGAAGACGCCGTCTTCGCCGGGCTGCAGCGGCAGGCGCTCGATCTCGCGCGTGCCGGTGTCGTCGAACAGGCACAGCTCGATGGCCTTGGCGCGCTGCGAGGCGATGGCGAAGTCGACGCCGCCGTCGCGGACGTGCGCGCCCAGCGGCGCGTGCGGGCCGGGAAGGAGGACGCTCATGCCGGGCGCAGCACCACGGTGCCCAGCGGCGGCAGGGTCAGCGTGAGGCCACCGTTCGTCGCCTTCAGCACCGCCGCGCCGTTGCCCACGTCGCTGCCGCCATAGTGGCGCGAGTCGGTGTTCAGCACTTCGTGCCAGGCGGCCGGCGCGTCCTTCGGCAGCGCGAGGCGGTAATTCGGGCGCGGCACCGGGGTGAAGTTGCAGGCGACGATCGCCATGTCGCCCTGTCCGTCGCGGCGCGCCCACGCGAACACGCTCTGGTCGCGGTCGTCCATCGCCAGCCACTCGAAGCCGGCACCCTCGCCGTCCAGCGCGTGCAGCGCGGGGGCCGCGCGGTACAGCGCGTTCAGATCGCGCACGAGATCGCGCACGCCGGCGTGGTGGCCGTACTGCAACAGGTGCCAAGGCAGCGATTCGGCATCGCGCCACTCGTCGCCTTGAGCGAATTCTTGGCCCATGAACAGCAGCTTCTTGCCGGGGTGCCCCCACATGAAGCCGTAGTAGGCGCGCAGGTTGGCAAAGCGCTGCCAGTCGTCGCCGGGGCAGCGGCCGAGGATCGAGCCCTTGCCGTGCACGACTTCATCGTGCGACAGCGGCAGCATGAAGTTCTCGCTGAAGGCGTACACGAGCCCGAAGCTCATCAGGTCGTGGTGCCAGCGCCGGTGCACGGGGTCTTCGTGCAGGTAGCGCAGCGTGTCGTTCATCCAGCCCATGTTCCATTTGAAGTGGAAGCCGAGCCCCCCGGCGTGTACCGGCGCCGATACCCCGGGGAAGCTCGTGGACTCTTCGGCCAGCATGATGGCGCCGGGCGCCTCGCGGCCGACGGTGGTGTTGATGTGCTTGAGCAGCGCGATGGCCTCGAGGTTCTCGCGGCCGCCGTGGGCGTTCGGGATCCACTCGCCGGCATTGCGGGAATAGTCGCGGTACAGCATCGACGCGACCGCATCGACGCGCAGGCCGTCGACACCCCAGTGCTCGAGCCAGTGCAAGGCGCTGCCGGTGAGGAAGCTCACCACCTCATGGCGACCGAAATTCGGGATCAGCGTGCCCCAGTCACGGTGCTCGCCTTCGCGCGGGTCGGCGTACTCGTAGAGCGCCGTTCCGTCGAAGCGGCCGAGGCCGTGCGCGTCGCGCGGGAAGTGCGCTGGCACCCAGTCGAGGATCACGCCCAAGCCCGCCGCGTGGCAGGCGGCGACGAAGCGGCCGAAGCCCTCCGGCTCGCCGAAGCGCGCGGTTGGCGCGAACAGGCCGAGGGTCTGGTAGCCCCAGCTGCCGTCGAAGGGATGCTCGGTGATCGGCAGCAGTTCGACATGCGTGAAGCCGAGCGCCGCGGCGTAGCCCGGCAGCACGGCGGCGAGCGCATCCCAGTGGGGGAAGCCGGTGCGCGCGCTGTGCTCGGCGCAATGCGCCTGCGCGGCGGTGGCGGCGGCGAGCTCCGGATGCCCCCACGAGGCCAGATGCACTTCGTACGCGCTGATGGCCGCACCACGCTGATTGTGAGCAGCGCGTCCGTGCGGCAGCGGCGTATTGGCGCGCGGCGTGGCGATGCGGCTGGCGGTGCCGGGGCGCAGTTCACTCGCGAAAGCGTAAGGATCGGCTTTCGCCGGCAGCAGGCTGCCGTTGGCGTCGACCAGCTCGTACTTGTAGTGGTCGCCCGGCGCCGCGTGTGGCACGAACAGCTCCCAGACGCCGGCGGTGTGGCGCAGGCGCATCGGATGGCGGCGGCCGTCCCAGGCGTTGAAGTCGCCGACCACCGAGACGCGGCGCGCGTTCGGCGCCCAGACGGCAAAGCGCACGCCGGCCACGCCGTCGATGGCATAGGCATGCGCGCCAAGAAAGCGCTGTGGGCGGTTGTGGTGGCCTTCGTGGAAGGCGCGAAGCTCGTCTTCGGAAATCTGCGGACCGAACGCATAGGCGTCGGCGTAGTCGCCGGTCTCGCCGCCCGCCCAGCGCACGCGCAGCCGGTAGTCGAAGCGGGTCTTGCGGCGAGGCATCTTCGCCTCGAAAAGCGGCGTCGCCACCGTCTCGCCGGCCGACATCGCGAGCTCGCGCGGTGACAGCGCGGCGACGGACTTGCCTGTCGCGGCGTCGATCACCTCGACGCTCTCCGCCCCCGGGAGCAGGGCGCGCAGCCATAGCGCACCGCAGTCGTCGGCGTGCAGGCCGAGCACGGCGAAGGGATCGGCATGACGCGCCGCGAGCAGGGCCGCGACGGCGCCGGGGTCAAGCATTCCGGTTCGCTTGGCCTGCGACCTGCGCGAACGCGTTGGCGGTGGGCGAGAGCATCGGCGCCACGACGGCCGGCGCCGCCCACACCTTGGCGGCGTACTCGGCCACGGTGCGGTCGGCCGAGAAATAGCCCATGCCGGCCACGTTGCGGAGGACGGTCGCGTTCCACGCGGTCGCGTTGCGGTACAGCGCGTCGACGCGCGACTGCGTCGCGACGTAATCGGCGAAGTCGGCGAGCAGCAGGTAGGAATCGCGGTTCAGCAGGCCATCGACGAGGGCGCGGTAGCGCGCCGGCTCGCCGGGGCTGAAGGCGCCGCTGCCGATGGCGTCGAGCACGGCTTTCAGCGCCGGCTGCTGCGCGGCGATCCAGCGCGGGTCGTAGCCCACCGCCTTGAGCTGGGCGACCGCGTCGGCGCGCAGGCCGAACACGAACACGTCGTCCTCGCCGATGTGCTGCGCCATCTCGATGTTGGCGCCGTCCCAGGTGCCGATGGTCAGCGCGCCGTTCATCGCGAACTTCATGTTGCCGGTGCCGCTGGCCTCGGTGCCGGCGGTGCTGATCTGCTCGGAGAGGTCGGCGGCCGGGATGATGCTTTCGGCCAACGAAACCCCGTAATTCGGCAGGAAGACGAGCTTGAGCTTGCCGTCCAAACGCGGGTCGCTGTTGACCACGCGGCCGATGTCGGTGGCGAGGCGCACGATCTGCTTGGCGGCGACGTAGGCGCTCGCCGCCTTGCCGGC
>JBOFQO010000321.1:0-3698 GCA_051660925.1 Silanimonas sp.
CTCGGCCGCATCCACGACAGCGGTGAAGCCGAGCGCGCGGTGAAGCTGGCGCAGGACGCGGGCCTCGACAACCTCAACATCGACCTGATGTACGCGCTGCCCAAGCAGACGATGGCGATGGCGCTGCATGACGTCGAGCGGGCCATTGCGCTGCAGCCGGCGCACCTCTCGCACTACCACCTGACGATGGAGCCCAACACGGTCTTCGCCGCCCGGCCGCCGCAGGACCTGCCGGACGAGGACGCCGCGTGGACGATGCAGGAAGCCTGCCAACAGCGCATCGCCGAGGCCGGTTTCGGGCACTACGAGATCTCGGCCTACGCCCGGCCGGGGCGGCAGTGCCAGCACAACCTCGCTTACTGGACCTACGCCGACTACCTTGGGCTAGGTGCTGGCGCGCACGGCAAGATCAGCTTCGGCTTCGATGGCCGCATCCTGCGGCGCTGGAAGAAGAAGAACCCGCGCGAGTACCTCGCCGCCCTCGCCCCAGGCGCGCCCGACGGCGCGCACATCGGCGGCGACGAGGACGTGCTGCTGCCGGCGCGGCCCTTCGACTACATGCTGAACCGCCTGCGCCTGCATGCACCGTTCGCGCTCAGCGACTTCGAGCAGGCCACCGGCCTGTCGCGCGCGGCGATCGCCAGCGAACTCGCCAACGCCGAAGCAAACGGCTGGCTCGAAGGCAATGGCGAGGTCTACGCGCTGACCGCGCAGGGCCGCAACTTCAACAATGACCTCGTCAGCCTGTTCCTCAAGGACTGACCGCTAGGCTTCGCCGCCTCAGAACCGCACTGGCGTGGCGTAGGGCACGGCGATGCGCAGCGCCTCGTCGCGATCGATGCCGCTGCGCAGGTGGTGCAGCGCGCGGATGACACCAGCGTGCGTGAACCACAGGGTCGGCTCGGTGAGCTCGGCCAGCGCCGCGGCGACGCGCGCTTCGAGGTCGAGGAAGCGTTCGCCCTCGGGCATCGGGAAGCCGGCCGGATCGGCCGTCCAGGCGTCGATCGCCTCGCGCGGAATCGCCGACCATTCGAGGCCGTCCCAGGCGCCAAAGTCGAGCTCGGCAAGCCGCACGTCGATACGCACACCGCGGGCCTCGCGCCGAGCCGCGGCTGACGGTTGCGGCGAACGCGGCACGCCGCGGCCAGGCGTCACGGCGATGCGGAAGGCACGCGCGGTGGCCTCGGCGAGTTGGCGCGCGCGCCGCAGCGGGCTGCTGGCGATCGGCCAATCGGGCAGCACCCCGCGCAGTCGACGCGCAGCATCGGTGACGTCGCGCGGATGCACCGGCAGGTCGCTGCGGCCGTAGCAGAGGCCCTGCCCGCCCGACACCGGCGTGTGGCGGATCGCGATCAGCGGCGGATGGCGCAGGCGAGGCGTCATGACCAGGCGGGGGCGGCGGGCATCGCGGGCTTCACCGTGTCGACGTGCATCCGCGCAGTATCGTCCATGCCGAGGTGCTGACCATGCTGCGTTCGCGTTCTATCGATTGCCCTTACTGTGGCGAACCCATCGAGGTCGAGGTGGAAGCCAGCGACGAGCCGCAGCGCTATATCGAGGACTGCCCGGTGTGCTGCCGGCCGATCGAGTTCGAGCTGCGGCCCGGCTCGCGCGGCGGTCGGATGCGGGTGTTCCGCGACGACGAATAAGGCCGACGGCGGCGCGCTGCCGCGTCGCGCGCTCGGCAGTCCTTCACAAACCCGCTACACTCCGACGCGCTGAAGGTGTACGGGAAGCCGGTGGAAGTCCGGCACTGCCCCCGCAACGGTAATCCGCTGCCAACCTGCCAGATCGCCACTGGGGCTCGCCCTGGGAAGGCGGCAGGCGGCGATGCGTCGAGCATCGCAAGCGGAGAGTCCGGAGACCGGCCTTCAGACCGGAGACGCGCGTCCATCCCGTGCGCGTTGGCCGGTCATGGCGCGCTGCGGTGGGCAGCGAGGCGTGGGTTCGGCCTCGCTTGCGTCGCGGCCGATCGACGTCCTTGCGTTCCCGCTCGCGCTTCCCGCGGGTGTGCGCTGCAAAACCAAGGACCTCCATGAACCGCAACTCCCTCTCCGCCGGCCTCGCGCTGGCGCTCGGCGTCGTCGCCCTGCCTGTCGGCGCGGCCGAAGCCACCGCGTCGCGCGACGACGCCGAAACCCTCGACACCGTTGTCGTCACCGCCACGCGTTCGCCGACGCCAATCGCCACCGGGCTGGCGTCGACCACCGTGCTCGACCGCGCTGCCATTGAGCAGTCGCAAGCGCCCGACCTGATCGACCTGCTGGCCCGCCAGGCCGGCGTCGACGTGTCGCGCACCGGTGGTCCCGGCTCGGTATCGACGCTGTTCCTGCGCGGCGGCAATTCCAATCATGTGCTCGTGCTGGTGGACGGTGTGCGAGTGAACTCCGTGCAGCAAGGCCTGTACGACTTCGGCAGCCTGCCGCTGGACCGCATCGAGCGCGTCGAGATCGTGCGCGGCCCGCGCGCGGCGCTGTGGGGCTCGGACGCCATCGGCGGCGTCATCCAGGTGTTCACCCGAGACCCCGGCCAGCGCGGCGCTCAGCTTCGCGCCGGCCGCTTCGACCGCACGGAGGCGGCGGTACAGTGGGGCGTCTCCGGCCAACGCGGTTCTCTCGGCGTCGGCGGCGGTGTGCAGGACGTCGGCGGCTACAACGTCAGCACGCCGTCGAGCTTCGGTTTCGACCCGGACCGCGACAGCTTCCGCAACCGGCACCTGAGCCTCGGCGCGCGCACCGAACTCGGCAGCCAGGCCTTGGGCTTGAACCTGCTCTCCACCGTCGCCGACGTCGAGTTCGACCGCGGCCTGACGCAGTCGCATTCGGTCAGCGGCGGCGCGACGCTCGGCGGCCCGCTGGCCGCGCGCTGGACGCACAGCCTCGCGCTCGGTGAAGCGCGCGAGGACCTGCTGACGATCTCCAGCTTCGGCAGCCGCTTCGAGAGCCGGCGCCGCTCGGCCGACTGGTTGCACGATCTTGCGCTGGCCGAGGGCCAGGCCCTGCTATTCGGCCTGAACCACGTCGAGGAGGACGCGCAGTCGCGCAACGCCGCGAACGCCGTCGTCTACGATCGCCGCCGCCGCAACACCGGCCTGTTCACCGCTTGGCGCGGCGAGGTCGGCGCGCAGCAGTGGGACCTCGCCGCGCGCAGCGACGACAGCAGCCAGTTCGGCCGCACCAACACCGCGCAAGTCGCGTGGGGTCTGCGCTTCGGCGATGGCTGGCGGGCCCGCGCCAGCTGGGGTCAGGGCTTCCGCGCGCCGAACACCAACGAGCTGTACTCGCCGGGCTTCGGCGGCTTCTTCGCCGGCAACCCGGCCCTCGACCCGGAACGCTCGCGCAGTGTCGAGATCGGGCTGGGCTGGGACGGCACGGACGGCGGCCTCGCGCTGTCGGCCTACCGCAGCCGGGTCACGGACCTGATCGCCTTTACCGGACCGACCTTCGGTGCGACGAACATCAACCAGGCCCGACTGGACGGCGTCGAGCTCGAGGGCCGCTGGACGCTCGGCATCGTTGGCCTGCGCGGCAACCTCGGCTGGCAGCGCGCCGAGAACGCCGCCACCGGCGCACCGCTGCTGCGCCGCGCGCCGCGCAAGGCGTCCGTGAGCCTCGACATGCCGGCCAACGACTGGCTGCGCTTCGGGCTGGACGTCACCGCGGCCGCGCGCCGGCAGGACTTTGACGGCCCGCTGGCCG
>JBOFQO010000322.1:0-6703 GCA_051660925.1 Silanimonas sp.
GTGCTCACATGTCGTGCTTCTTCAGCTCAAGGCCGCGGGCCTTGTACTGCGTCCAGCGCTCCCGCAGTGGGGCGCGAGCTTCGGCATCGGCCGGCACCACCTCAAGCACGCGTTCGAAGCCCTCCGGCACGGTCTCGGCGCGCAGGTTGATGACCATCGGGCGCATTGGCGCGTCCATGCCGGGCGGCACGATCAGCACCGGCACGTCGGCCTCGTCGTCGTCGAGCCCGGCGATCTGGTGCTCGATGAAGCTGTCTTCCTCGAACGACCACAGCAGGTCGTCGAGCGCTTCGGCCTGCGCGGGCGTGGCACAGAGGACGAGCGCGGGCTTGCCGGCGCCGTGGCAGCGTTTGGCGAGTTCGCAGACGAGCAGCAGGGGCTGCTCGCGGAAGCGAGGCTTGTCGATCAGGTAGAAGTCGGCACGCGCGCTCATGGCAGGGCGCCCCGCGCGGCGGCGGGGCGCGCGTGGCTCAGGCCGTCTTGGCCTGGTCGATCAGCCAGCGCGTCAGCAGGCCGACCGGTCGGCCGGTGGCCATGCCCTTGCGGCCTTCGTCCGACGAGGAACCCGCGATATCGAGATGCGCCCAGCGCTGGCCTTCCGCAAAGCGCGCGAGGAAGCAGGCCGCGGTGATCGAGCCGGCCGCCTTGCCACCGATGTTGTAGACGTCGGCGTAGATCGAATCGAGCTGCGACTGGTAGTCGTCCCAGATCGGCAGGCGCCAGGCGCGGTCGTGCGCGTACTCGCCCGCAGCGACGAGCTCGGCAGCGAGGTCGTCGTGGTGCGACATCAGGCCGGTGGCGTGCTTGCCGAGCGCGATGATCACCGCACCCGTCAGCGTGGCGACGTCGACGAGGGCCTTCGGCTCGAAGCGCTGCGCGTAGGTCAGCGCGTCGCAGAGGATCAGGCGGCCTTCGGCGTCGGTGTTGCCGACTTCGATGGTCTTGCCGCTCATCGAGGTCAGCACGTCGGAGGGGCGGTAGGCGTTGCCGTCGGGCATGTTCTCGACCGCGGCGGCGATCGCGACGACGTTGATCGGCAGCTTGAGCTTGGCGGCGGTGAGGAAGCTGCCGAGCACACTGGCGGCGCCGAGCATGTCGAACTTCATCTCCTCGATGCCGCCCTGCACCTTCAGGTTGATGCCGCCGGTGTCGAACGTGATGCCCTTGCCGACCAGCACGTGCGGCTTGGCGTCGCCGCCGCCGTTCCACTTGAGCACGATCACCTTCGGGCGGTTGTGCGAGCCGCGGCCGACGGCCAGCAGCGAGCCCATGCCGAGCTTCTCGAGGTCGGCTTCTTCGAGCACTTCGCAGGTGACGCCGTCGTTCTCGGCGGCGATCTTCCGCGCGATGTCGGCGAGGTAGGTCGGGTTGCAGATATTTGGCGGCAGGTGGCCCAGCTCGCGCGCCAGCTCGACGCCGGCCGCGATGGCCTTGCCGCGCTCCAGCGCCGCGGCGTCGTCGCCGCTGATCGAGAGTGCGGCGAGATCCGGCGCTGGGCCAGCCTTGCGCGTGGCGACGTAGCGGTAGGCGGCGTGATCGGCGCAGGCGACAGCCTGCTCGATCGCGAAGCCAGCATCGCGGCCATCGATGGCGAGTTCGGACAGCGTCATCAGCGCGCGCTTGGCCGGCGTGGCCTTCACGGCGCGGACGGCATCGCCGATGGCCTTCTGGTAGGCGGCGGCGCTGAACTTGCCGGCGTCGCCAAGGCCGACGACCAACACGCGCGGGGCGCTGACGCCCGGCAGGTCGGTGAGCACGGTGACGCGCCCGGCCTTGCCCGGCAGGTCGCCGCGCGCTTGCAGGGCGGCGAGACGGCCGCCGCTGGCGGCATCGATGGCCGCGGCACTGGGGCTGAGGCGGCCATCGGCGTGGATGCCGACGACGACGGCGTCGGTGGCTACCGACGCGGCGGCGGACGGGTTCAGGTCGAATTCGAGTGCCATCGGGGAGTTTCCGTAGAATGCAGCGCCTTGCCGGCATCGCCGGAAGGACAGGTCGGTGCCAAGGCACTGGCCGCCAGTGCGGCGGTGCCCCGCGGGGGCCGCGAGTGTAATCGATCCCGTGCGAGGACCGCCTTGACGACCCTGCAGCGTTACCTCGTGCGACAGCTGGCCGCCACGACGGCGGCCACCGTCGTCGTGCTGCTGCTGGTGAGCCTTGGCGGCGTGTTCGCCGACCTGATCTCGGAAATCGCGCGCGGCCGCGTGCCGGCGCCGCTGCTGTTTTCCCAGCTTGGCCTGCGACTGATCTCGTATATGCCGCTGGTGCTGCCGCTGGGCCTGTTCATCGGATTGCTGATGAGCATCAGCCGCCTGTACCGCGACAGCGAGATGGCGGTGCTGTTCTCGATGGGCCAAGGGCCGCGCCAGCTGCTCGGGCCGCTGATGGCGGTCTCGCTGCCGGTGGCCGTGCTGATCGGCCTGTGCAGCCTGTGGCTGGGGCCGATGGCCGAGCGCATCGCCAGCCAAGCGGTGGAGGACGCGAATCGCAGCTTTCTCGTGGCCGGGCTGGACGCGGGCCGCTTCGTCGAGCTGCCGGGCGGGCGCGGCGTCGTGTTCGTCGGCGCGCTGTCGCCGGACGGACGCGAGTTCAAGCGGCTGTTCGTGCAGATGCAGCGCGGCGAGCGCGTGGACGTGATCACCGCGGTGGAAGGTGAGATGTTCGTCGACAGCGGTGGCCGCTTCCTGCGCTTGCGCGACGGCTTCCGGGCCGAAGGCCAGCCGGGCGAGCGCGACTTCCGCTTGCAACGCTTCCAAGTGAATGAAGTGCGCCTGCCGGACCTCGAAAGCGAGAACCGCAATCCGCTGGCGGGGCGTCCGACGCTGACGCTGATCAGCCCGACGGCGACCCCGCGCGCCCGCGCCGAATTTCACTATCGCATCGGCGTGCCGCTGTTCGCCGTGGTGCTGGCGCTACTGGCACTGCCGCTGTCGCGCAGCCCGCCGCGGCAGGCGCGCTACGGGCGGATGATCGTGGCCGTGCTGGCCTACGCGTTCGGCACCAATCTGCTGATTCTCGGCCGCACCTGGCTGGGCAGCGGGCAGATCCCGATGGCTCTCGGCCTGTGGTGGTTGCTGCTGCCGGCGTTGGCGCTGGCCGCCTGGCTGGTGTGGCGCGACGGCGAGCCGCCGCTGCGTCGCCGTGCGCCGGCGGTGGGCGCATGAGCGGGCTGCCGATCCACCGCTGGTTCATCGGCCGCTCGGTGCTGTTCGCGGTGCTCGCCACCTGGCTGGTGCTCACCGGATTCGCGGTGCTCGGCGCGCTGCTCAACGAAGTCGAGGATTTCGGTCAAGGCGACTACTCCTTCGGGCACGCGTTGCTGTACCTGGCGCTGCAGACGCCGCGTCGTGCCTACGAGAGTTTCCCGATGGCTGCGGTCATCGGGAGCGTGCTGGCGCTCGGCGCCCACGCGGCGAAGTCCGAGCTGGTGGCGTTGCGCGCGTCCGGGCTCTCGCCGTGGCGGATCGGCAGCACCGCACTGCTGGCGGTGGCGCTGGTGGTGGCGCCGCTGATGGTGGCGACGGAGACGCTGATCCCGGCCGCCGAGCAGCGCGCCCAGGCCCTGAAGCTCGCGGCGATGCAGCGCGAGGTGACGCTGGCCGGTGGCGCGAACGTCTGGGCCCGCGAGGCCGGCGAGGTCTTCAACGCGCAGGGCGGCGAGCGCCGCGTCGTCGACGGCCGCACCGTGCTGGTGTTCAACCAGGTGCGCGTGTTCGCCTTCGACGCGCAGGGCCGCTTGGCGTGGATCCAGCAGGCCGAGGAGGCCGACTACGACGAGACCCGCGGCTGGCAGCTGCGCAATGTGAAGCGCACCACGTTCAGCGCGCGCAGCGTGTCCGTCGAAAGCTTCGACGCGCAGACCTGGGCCACGGCGCTGCGGCCGGGCGCCATCGAGGCCAGCCTGCAGCATCCCGACCTGCTCTCGACCTCGGCGCTCGGTCAGCGCATCGACCAGCTGCGTCGCAACGGCCTCGATGCCGGCACGCTGCGCGAGGCCTACTGGGCGCGCTGGTTCTTCCCGCTGACCACGCTGGCCCTGGTCTTCGCCGCGCTGCCGTTTGCGTTCGGGCAGCAGCGCAGCGGCGGCTTCGGGCAGCGGCTGTTCATCGGCATCGTCTTCGCGCTCGTCGCACGGCTGATCCAGCCGATGCTGGTGAACCTGGCCAAGGCCTACCAGTGGCCGATCGTGCTGGCCTATGCGCTGCCGGTGCTGCTGCTGGTGGCGCTGGGCGCGTGGTGGATCAGGCGGCGCTGACGAGGCGCACGAAGCGCGTGCCGGACAGCCGGTCGTGCAGGGCCGCGCGGTCACGGTCGACCATCGACCACAACAGGCCGGCCGCGGCGATGCCGCCGCCGATCCAGAACGGCAGCATCCGCTCGACGCCCGGCCACAGTGCAACGAGCTCGACGCCGGCGATGGCCGGTACGGTCGCCACGGCGTAGCGCTTTGCGAGGGCGGCGCGCGTCGCCAGCGTGCCGTCCGGCGCCACCACCTTCAGACGCCAGGGGCGCATGCCCAGTGTCTGCCCACCGCGCGACCAACTCAGCACGAAGTAAGCGCCGGTGAAGGTCCACGCGCCGGCCACCAGCAACGGCGCCATCCACGGCAGGTCGCTGATGTCGGGGTGGCCGAGGGCGGCCGCGATGCCGGTCACCAATGCGCCGAACACCAGCAGCAGGGCGAACACCGGGAACAGGTCGTAGACGAGGGCGAGCAGGCGCCAGCCCAGCGAGGCAGGGCGAGCCTGCGGGATCGAAGCGGTCATGGCGCAAGGATACCGAGGGCCTCGGCTACAGTGCCGGCATGAGCGAGACCCCACCGCCCACGCGCACCGCGCGCCGGTCGACGTCGACAGCAGAACGTCGGGCCCTGGGCGCCCACTGGCCGGTGCTTCCCGAAGCGGACGGCACCGCCATCGAGGCCTTCCTGCGCCGCCATTGGGCCGAGACCGGCAGCGCGCGCGCCACCCAGGCGGCCTACCGCGGCGACCTCGTGCTCGCGGCGCGCTGGCTGGCCTCGCGCGGTGTCGCCGGCGGGCTGCTGGGTGCGTCGCGCGCCGATCTGTTCGCCCTGCTGCAGATGCGCGCCGGCGCCGGCTATTCGCCGCGCAGCACCGCACGCTTGATGGCCGCCCTGCGCGCCTTCTACGCCGACGCGCTCCGCCACCAGTGCGTGGCGACCGACCCCACGGCCCTGCTCGAACGGCCAGCGCTGCCGCGCTCCCTGCCGAAGGCGCTGGCGGAATCGCAGGTCGAGGCGCTGCTGCGCGCGCCTGACATTGTCACGCCGCACGGTCTGGCAGAGCGCACCATGCTCGAGCTGCTGTACGCGACGGGCCTGCGCGTGTCCGAGCTCGTCGAGCTGCCGACGCTGGCCGTGAACCTGCGTCAGGGCGTGCTGCGCGTGCGCGGCAAGGGCGGCAAGGAGCGGCTGGTGCCGATCGGCGCCGAGGCCCAGCACTGGCTGGAGCGCTACCTCGCCGAAGCGCGGCCGGTGCTGGCCGGCCCGGCGATGGCGCGGCGGCAGAGCCCGTCGGCGCTGTTCCTCGACGCCAAGGGCGAGCCCCCGACCCGGCAGGGGTTCTGGGCGCGCCTGAAGGCCCTCGCTGCCGTCGCCGGCATCGATCCGGCCAAGGTGACGCCGCACGGCCTGCGCCACAGCTTCGCGACCCATCTGCTGAACCACGGCGCCGACCTCCGCGTGGTGCAGATGCTGCTCGGGCACAGCAGCCTCTCGACCACGCAGATCTACACCCACGTCGCCCGCGAGGGCCTGAAGCGCCTGCACGCCGCCCACCATCCGCGCGGCTGAGGCCGCCTGCCGGCGCGCGGGAACTTGGCCCTGCGCTCACGGTCGGAGCCGAACCGCTGTGATTCAATACGGCGTCCGCGGCGCCTGTTCGCGCCCGCGATTTCCCCCTCCATCGTCCCTGGAATGCCCATGCGCCGTCGTCTCGTCTCGCTCTCCGTCCTCGCCCTTTCGCTGGGCCTTGGCCTCTCGGCCTGCGCCCAGCCGGCGCCGCCGGCCGCGGCGGCGGGATCGACGCCGGCGCCCGCCGGCGAGGCCGCGGTGCGCGCGACGCTCGCTGGCGCACTACCCGGCGCGGAAGTGCGCCGCCTGCGCCCGGCACCGATGGCCGGCTTCACCGAGGCGGTGGTCGCCGGCCGCGTGTTTTACGTCAGCAACGACGGCCGCTACATCATCGACGGCGCGGTGATCGACATGCGCGAGCGCCGCAACATCAGCGAGTCGGCGATGGACGACATCCGCGTCGAAGGCCTGAAGGCGATCCCGGCCGAGAAGCGCATCGTCTTCGCCCCGCGCGACCCGAAGTACACGGTGACGGTCTTCACTGATATCGACTGTGGCTACTGTCGGATGCTTCACCAGCATGTCGCCGAGTACAACGCGCTCGGCATCGCCGTGGAGTACCTGTTCTACCCGCGCGCCGGCGAGGGCTCCGAGGCCTGGGCGAAGGCGGAATCGGTCTGGTGCGCGAAGGATCCGCGCCAGGCGATGACGGACGCCAAGGCCGGCAGAACCCTGCCGGCCGGCACTTGCGACAGTCCGGTCGGCGCCGAGTACGCGCTGGGCCAGGAAGTGGGTGTCAACGCGACGCCGGCGGTGTTCGCCGCGAACGGCGCCCAGCTCGGCGGTTACCTAGAGCCGCAGCGCCTGCTGCAGGCGCTTGAGGCGAACGCC
>JBOFQO010000323.1:0-3770 GCA_051660925.1 Silanimonas sp.
GCGCCAGCCGCTGCCGTAGATGATGGTGATGGCGCTGCCGCCGTAGCCGAACCACGGGTCGTAGGTGCTGCCGTAGCCGTAACGGTAGCCGTCGCCGCGCCAGCCGTAGAACCACTGGTCGTAGGGGTCGTCGTAGCGGCTGCCGTAGCGCGGGTCGTCGTAGTCGTAGCGCCGGCCGCGGTCATAGCCGTCGTAGCGGTCGTAGCCGCGCTCGTCGTAGCGGCGGTCCTCGTAGCGACGGCCGTCCTCGTAGGGGTCGTAGCTGCGCGTGTAGCTGCCGTCCTCGTGGTAGACGCGACGCTCGACAACTTCATACGTGACGCAGCCGGAGAGCAGCAGCGACGACAGGGCAAGGAATACAGTGCGGCGCAGCATGGCGGCGGTCTCCGGAAGGGCTCGCCCATCATCCGCCGCGGGAGTGAATGCGTACTTAAAGTTCCCGCCCGCCGTGCAGTCGTTCAGCGCGGGCTGCGACGTGCACCGTTCAGAGCCGCCCACCGGCCATCGTCCAGCGCAGGGCGAGGGTGTCTCGGTCAAGCAGGATCAGGTCGGCGTCCATGCCCGGCGCGATGCCGCCCTTGCGCGCCAAGCCCCAGATCGCGGCCGGTGAAGACGTTGCCGCGGCCAGCGCGGTGGCCAGCGGGAGCCGGTGTTGCTCGACCGCCTCGCGCACGCTGGCCAGCAGGCTGGCGATCGGCGCGACCTCGAGCGAGACCAGCCGGCCCTGCGCGTCGAAGTGCGGCAGGCTGGCCTGGCCGTCGGAGCTCAGCGTGAGCCGCGCGATCGGCAGGCCCGCCGCCAGCGCCTCGGCCAGCGCCTGCGCGGCGGGGATCTCGCCAGCGGCGACGAAATCGGGCGTGCTGCTGGTGGTGAAGTCGATGCTGCCGCCTTCGCGCACGAACTCGAAGCCGTCAGCGAGCAGGGTGGCGTGGCGATTGACGTGGGTGGGATGCCACTGCGCGATCGGCACCGGCCAGCGCGAGCTTGCTTCGCGCAGCAGCGCGAGGCCTTCCGGTGCTTCGCCGACATGGATCAGCACGGTGCCGGACTTGCCGGCGAGCATGCCGCCGACGCGCGCGTCCGAGGCGAGCCGCGCGAGCTCCGCGGCGCTCGGCTGCGAGCCGCGGTGGTCGGCGATGGCGATTTCGCCGAGGCCGATCATTTCCGGGATGAAAGCGAGATCGCCGCGCACGCTGCCGGTCAGCGTCACCGGCGGCACCTGGTAGGAGCCGGTCAGCACGTAGGCCGAGAGGCCGCTTTCCGCGAGCCCCCGTGCGCAGGCCAGCAGGTCGGCGTGACTGCGGGTGACGTCGTCGGTGCCGAGCGCGCCGACCATCGTGGTGACGCCCGCCGCCAGCGCCGTGGCGGCTGCGAGCGGCGGCATGCGGGTGGCGAAGCCGCCTTCGCCGCCGCCGCCGCCGAAATGCACCAGGCCATCGACGAGGCCGGGGCACAGCAGATGCCCCGCGGCGTCGATGCTGCGCACGGGCACGCCGCAGCCACGTGGATCGAGGCCCGGACCTACCGCGAGCACCCGTCCGTTCACGACCAGCACATCGCCACGGCCGAGGGCCGTGGGCGTCATCAGTTCCGCGTCGCGGATCCACAGCAATTCAGACATATCCGATCCCGACGGCAAGGGCCACGGTGAGGGCCGACAGAGCCATCAGCAGCAGCACGAAACGGAAGATGATGCGCACCCACGCCACCCAGCCGAGGCCGGCGACGCCGATGGCACCCATCATGGCGGCGGACGTCGGCATCACCAGGTTGGTGAGCCCGTCGCCGAGCTGGAAGCACAGCACGCTGACCTGCTTGCTGACGCCGACGAGTTCGCCCAGGCCGGCCATCAGCGGCATGGTGATCGTCGCCTGCGCGCTGCCGGAACTGACGAAGAAATTGAACGCCGACTGCGCGGCCAGCATGCCCCAGGCCGCGATCAGCTCCGGCGTGCCGGCGATGGCGCTGCCCATCGAATGCAGCGCGGTGTTCAGCACCGAGGGCGCGTGCGGGTCACTGCCGCCGAGGATGCCGAGCATGCCCTTGGCCACCGCGATGACCAGCACGACGGGCACCAGGCCGCGTACGCCGTCGGTGAAGGCCTGCGCCGCGCCGTTCGCGCTGCAGCGGCCGCCGAGCACCGCAACAACGCCGGCGAACAGGCCGAGCGCGAAGAACTGCGTGGCGATCTCGGCGATGTAGTAGCCGGCGACGGTGACGCCCCAGACGATCCACGCCACGGTGGCGAGCGTGGCCCACAGCACGGCGTGGTCGACCCAGCCGAGCGGCGCGCTGGCCGGTTGGCCCGGGGCCCGGGCCTCATCGTCGCGCGACGTCGCGGCGTGGTTCGTTGCGTCCTCCGGGACGCGCCGCTGCGCGGTCGCGTAGCGCAGCGCGAAGGCGAGGCCCACGGCGGTGAACGCTGCCCACATCGCGATGCGGAACGGCGCGCCGCTGAGCAGCGGCAGACCGGCGATGCCCTGCGCCACGGCGACGCTGAACGGGTTCATCCACGAGGTGCCGAAGCCGATCTGGCTGGCCATGTAAGTGACCATCACGCCCGTCTCGGGGGGGTAGCCGAGACGCCGGATCAGCGGCAGCAGCAGGGCGAGGAAGGCGATGGTTTCCTCGCCCATGCCGAACACCGCGCCGCCGGTGGAGAAGGCGACAAACAGCACGCCGAGCAGCAGGCGCGGCCGATGGCCGAAGCGCGCGACGAGGCGCTTCAAGCCGTTGTCGATCGCGCCGCTGGCTTGCACCAGGCCGAAGGCGCCGCCGACGGTGAGCACGAAGGCGATCACGCCGATCGCCGCGCCGTTGCGGCTGCCCGAGGTGAAGCCGTCGAAGAACAGATTGAGCACGCCGCGGGTGTCGGCGTCGCTGGAAAAAAGGGTGAGGCCGAGCGCGGATTCGCCCGGCTGGAAGCTGGCCAGCGACATTGGCTGGCCGGGCGCGAAGAAGCCCGCGGGCACGAAGGGCACGATCGCCGCGAGCACGAGGGCCACGGCGAGCAGCACCAGCAGCGTGTCAGGCGCGCGCGAGGGCGCGGCGGTGGAAGTCATTCGCGGGTCCGGTGAGAGGGCGGCAAGGGGCGCGGCAATGCCGTGCGGTGTGCGCACGGTATCGCAAAGGCATGGGGCGTCCGTGCCCCGAGGCCCACCGGTGGGCCGGTGGGCGAGGCGACTCAGGTGCGGCTCAGAACGTGCCGATCCAGTTCAGCGTGATGTAGCGGCCCATCGCGTCGTGGTTGTAGGTGTCGACCCAGGCGCTAGCGCCGAGGGCGCGCGGTGGATCGCGGTCGGTGAGGTTCTTCACCTGCAGCGAGATGCGATGCGTGTCACTGATGTTCCAGCCCCACGAGGCGTTGAAGACCGTCCACGAGGCCACGCGCGCCGAGGTCGAGATCGCCGCCGGGTCGAAGCGGAAATCGTCGTAGTACGAGCCGGTGTAGCTGGCCCACACGGCGGCGTCGAAGGCGTCGCTGGTCCAGTCCAGGGCCACGGTGCCGCGCCACTTCGGATAGCGGTACTCGCCGTTCAGTTCGACGAGGCGCTGGCCGCCGACGCACGCGCCGTCGCCACGCAGCGGTGCCGTGGCCGTCGAGCAGGATTCCGAACGCTCGAACGAGAGCACGCGCGTCGCGTCGATCGACAGGTCCAGCGTGCCGCCGAAGAGGTTCTCGACGAGCTGGTGGTCGATGGCGAGGTCCCAGCCGTTGGTGCGCTGCACGCCGATGTTCTGCAGCGGCGCGAACACCTCGCCGGTGGAGA
>JBOFQO010000324.1:0-11533 GCA_051660925.1 Silanimonas sp.
GGTGCCGGAGACCGTGCCGTCGCTGACGCGTCCTTCGGCCCAGAGCTGCTTCAGGAAGGCGTCCATCCAGGCGATCGGGAGGCGCTGCGCGGCGACGCGCCACGGCGAGGCGAGGTCCTTGTCCACGGCGATCGAGCGCCGCCCCTGCGACCAGCGCAACGCCGTGCGCGCCGTCGACACGTCCACCGCGAGCGTCCCCGCCGGGCGCCCGGCCACCCGCAGTGCGCCCTCGCAGACCAGCGGTTCGAGAGTGAGCAGCCGCTCGCAAGCCCAGTCCACGCGTTCCAAGGTCACGGCGGCGGCCGGCAGGTCGATGCGCCCGGCCTCAATACGCAGGCTGAGCGGGTCGCTCCCCGCCTCGCCCGTCGCCAACCGCACCTTCACCGCCTCCGCGCGCAGGGCGCCGGCGTCGATGCGCTCGATGCCGACCCGCAGCGCCCGAGCCGCCGCGACCGGCCCGGCCGCCAGCATGAACGCGAGCCCAAGCGCGACGATCAGGACCGCCAGCGTCAGAATTTTCCTATGGTGGGGCGCCGCGGGGGCCTGCATCCTGCCTTCGAAGAGCATCGTGGAGGGATGCATGAGCCTACGCTTCCTGGTGGTCGAAGATGACCCCGCCAGCCGCGAATTCGCCCGCAGCAGCCTGTCGCCGTTTGGCATCGTCGACACGGCGCGAACGCTGGCGGATGCCGGCACGCAGTGCGCCGAACATCGCTACGACCTGCTGCTGCTTGATGTCGCCCTGCCCGACGGGCAAGGCGACGGCTGGCTGGCGCGGCAGCGCGCGCTCGCGAACCAGGCACCCGCCGTGGCACTGACGGCCGAACTCGACGCCGACCGGCGTCGACGCCTGCTCGCCAGCGGCTTTGTCGAAGCGCTCGGCAAGCCGCTCTCGGCGTCGGCCCTGCATCGGGCGCTGGCGCCGTGGCTGGGCCAGCGCGCCGAGGCCTGGGACGATGCGCAGGCGTTGTCCGCCCTGGGCGGCTCGGAGGCCACCCTGCTGCGCATGCGTCAGCTGTTCCTTGAGGAGCTGCCGCGACAGCGCGACCGTGTCTCGGCAGCACTCGCCGACCGCGACACCGACAGCCTGCGTGCGGTGCTGCACCAGATGCGCGCCGGCTGCGGCTTCGTCGGGGCCGCGGCGCTGTCGACGGCCGTCGATGCGCTGCACGCCGAGCCGGGCAACGTCGACGCCGCGGGCGTGCTACTCCGTCGGATCGACGAGGCACTGGCCGAAACCTTCGGCTGAGGGGCCAGGCGCCGCCGCACCGCCGCGCCCCACGCGCGCGACCTCAGCCATCAGGCTCCAAGCCTTCAGCGGCTTGCCGCCGAGGTGGTGGGCGAGCACCGCGCGCAGGCCGCGCCGGAGCTCGCCCAGCTCTTCGACCGGCGGGCAGCGGTCCTCGGCCAGGGCCAGCAGCGCGCTGCCGCGCAGGCTGTCCGGCGCGTGGCTGCGGTCGCGCCAGGCGCCGTGTTCCGGGTCGATGCGGTAGCGCGCCGCGGGATCGAGGGCCTCACCCTCCGCGGTCTCGCCCCAGGCCATGCCCAGCCCAAGCGCATCGAGCAGGTCGCGCTCGAATCGGCGCAAGCACCAAGCCAACGGCGCGACGTCCACCAGCTCAGCGCGCAGCGCGGCGTAGCGCACGAACACCTCTGGCACGGCGTCCTGGCGCGGCAGCAGGCGCAGCAGCAGTTCGTGCACGTAGAAACCCGCCAGCGCGGCATCACCGCCGTGACGCGGCGCAGCGTCCAACGCCTCCCAGCGGCTCAACGTCCACAGCTCGCCCTTTGGCAACGCGTCGAACTCGATGGATTGCCAGGGCTGCAGTGCCGCGCGCCGGGCTTGCTGCTTCGCACCCTGCACACCGCGGGCGACGACGCCGACACGGCCGTGCGCTTCGGTCAGTAGCTCGACCAGCAGGCTGGTCTCGCGCCAGGGCCGCGCGTGCAGCACAAAGGCGCGCTCGCCACTGACGCGCATGGTGCCGCGCTATTCGCCGTAGCCGAACTGGCGCAGCGCCGACTCGTCGTCCGACCAGCCCTCACGCACACGCACCCAGGTCTGCAGGAAGACCTTGCGGCCAAAGAGCTTTTCCATCGAGATGCGGGCGGCGCTGCCGATCAGCTTCAGCATCTCGCCGCCCTGGCCGATAACGATGGCCTTCTGGCCTTCGCGCTCCACCCAGACCACGGCGGCAACGCGCAGCTTCTCGCCATCCTCTTCGAACTTCTCGATTTCGACCGTCGTCGAATACGGCACTTCCTGGCCGAGCTTGCGCATCAGCTGCTCGCGCACGAGCTCCGCAGCGAGGAAACGCTCGCTGCGGTCGGTGATCTCGTCCTCGGCGAACAGCGGCGGCGATTCCGGCAGGACGGCGAGCAGGCTCTTCACGAGTGGGCGCAGGCCGTCCTGCTTGCGCGCCGAGATCGGGTGCACGGCGGCGAACTCGCGGTCCTTGGTGACCTCGGCGATGAAGGGCAGCAATGCGCCCTTCTCCGCCAGCTTGTCGACCTTGTTGATGACCAGCACCACCGACACGCCGGCGTCGCGCAGCACTTTGTAGGCGAGGCTGTCCTCGTCGGTCCAGCGCCCGGCTTCGACGACCAACGCCGCACCGTCGACGTCCTCGACAGCGCCGCGGGCCGCGCGGTTCATGTAGCGGTTCATCGCGCGACCGCCCTGGTCGCGGTGCAGGCCCGGCGTGTCGACCAGCGCGATCTGCCCATCCTGGAAGGTGGCGATGCCGAGCAAGCGGTGGCGCGTGGTCTGCGGCTTCGGCGAGACGATGCTGACCTTGGCGCCGACCAGCGCATTGACCAGGGTGGACTTGCCGACGTTTGGGCGGCCGAGGACGGCGATCGTGCCGGCGCGGTGCGGGGTGTCGATGTCGAGGGTGTCGCTCATTACTGCAGTGTAGCGAGTTCAGCCCGCGGCCACGTCCTGCGCCGGGCGGCCGCGTTTCGGGTGAGCCCGCTCCAGCGCGTCCAGCAACGCTTCCGCCGACGCCTGCTCGGCATGGCGAAGTGAGCTGCCCTCGCCGTCCACTTCGAGTAGCGGCTCACCGGCGCGGGCACGGACGCGGAAGTGCCGCGAATGGTCCGGACCGCGGGCTTCGACCAGCTCGTACTCCGGGCGCGGCCACTGGCGGGCCTGCAGCCACTCCTGCAGCCGCGTTTTCGGGTCTTTCTCGACCTTGCCGGTCGGCATGGCCGCGAGCCCCGCCTCAAACCACGGCAAGGCCGCCGCGCGGCAGGCGTCGAGGCCGCCGTCGAGGTAGATCGCGCCAACCACGGCCTCGAGGGCGTCGGCCAGGATCGAATCGCGATGCTTGCCGCCGGACTTCATCTCGCCCGGGCCAAGCATCAACTGGTCGCCGAGACCAAGGCCGCGGGCGATTACCGCAAGGTTGGATTCACGCACCAAGGCGGAGCGCGCGCGCGTCAGGGCCCCTTCGTCGGCCTGCGGCCAGCGCTGGTGCAGGGCTTCGGCGATGAGCAAGGCCAGCACCGCATCGCCGAGAAACTCCAGCCGCTCATTGTGCGGTGCCCCGGCGCTGCGATGACGAAGCGCCGTCTCAAGTCGGGCCGGATCGGCGAAGCGGTGGCCGAAGCCCGCCGTCACGCGAGGCCCGTCAAGGCTTGCGGATCGGCGCCGAATGCTGGAATTTGGCGACGAAATCGAGGTTGTAGATCAGCGGCTTGCGGATCTCGTAGTTCAGCACGAGGTTCAGCTGGTCGCCGTCGCGGACGACGCGAACGAACTCCGGCTTGTACGAGTCGGCATAGTCGATCGTCATCTGCCGATCCATCGCCCGACGGATCGTGTTGATGTCAGCAGCCTGCGCCTCAGCGGCGACCTTGTTCACCGCATTGCGGATCGAGTAGTACTCGATGTACGTCGGCCCGATTTTCATGCCGAGGAACAGGAAGAATCCGACCACCGCCAGAACGACGATGAATCCGATGAAACTGATGCCGCGCTGACGCTGGTGCATGGGCGACCCCGGTGGTTTAGCGGATGACGTCGCCCATTCGACGCCAATCGAAGCTGTCCACGCAAGCCCAGTTCGCGCAATTCAGCCAGATGACGTCCGCACGGCCGGCCAGGTTGGCCTCCGGCACGAAACCCCAGAAGCGGCCGTCGTCCGAGGCGACGCGATTGTCGCCCATGACGAAATAGTGGCCCTCCGGCACCGTCCAGGTGCCGTCGCCCGTCGAGAACTGGCGATCCCACTTGTCGAGGATCTGGTGCTCGTGGCCGGGCGCAAGCGCCTCGCTGACGCGCGTCGCGCCGGTCATGGCGATCGCGTCCGGGGCCCCGACGCCGACGTAGGTTTCCTCGGTGCCGTAGACAATCGGCGTTCCGTTGATCGTCAGGCGATTGTTCAAGGAGGTGATGGTGTCGCCGGGGAGGCCGATCACGCGCTTGATGTAGTCGGTGCCGACCGGCTGGTCACCCGGCAGCGGCTGCGGCCGCCCGGGGTAGCGGAACACCGCCACGTCGCCGCGCTCCGGCTTGCCGGTCTCGAACAGCAGTGTGTTGGTTACCGGTAGGCGGACGCCGTAAGCGAACTTGTTGACGAGGATGAAGTCGCCGATCAGCAGGGTCGGCATCATCGACGAGGACGGGATGCGAAAGGGCTCGTAGACGAAGCTGCGCAGGCACAACACAACCGCGAGCACCGGGAACAGCGAGGCGAAGAAGTCGACCGTGTCGTTCGGCTTGCCGTCGGGGCCGCGGCGCTTGGCGAGCACCAGCTTGTCCACCAGCCAGAACGCGCCGCAGAGCAGCGTGAGCGCGGTGAGGATCAGAGCGAAGTCGAATTTCACGCGGCGTCCTTATTTGGAGTTGTTGTCGACCGACAGCACGGCGAGGAAGGCCTCTTGTGGGATTTCCACCCGGCCGAACTGCTTCATGCGCTTCTTGCCCTCTTTCTGCTTCTCGAGGAGCTTCTTCTTGCGCGTGGCGTCGCCGCCGTAGCACTTCGCGAGCACGTTCTTGCGCATCGCCTTGACCGTCGAGCGGGCGATGATCTGCGAACCGACGGCGGCCTGGATGGCGACGTCGAACATCTGCCTCGGGATCAGCTCGCGCATGCGCTCGCAGAGGTCTCGGCCGCGGCGATCGGCGTGGGCGCGATGCAGGATCATCGACATGGCGTCGACCTTGTCCCCGTTGATCAGCACGTCGACGCGCACGAAGGGGCCGGCCTCGAAGCGCAGGAAGTGGTAGTCGAGCGACGCGTAGCCACGCGATACCGACTTCAGGCGGTCGAAGAAATCCAGCACCACTTCGGCCATCGGCAGCTCGTAGGCGATCTGCACCTGGCTGCCGAGGTAGGTGATGCCGATCTGGCTGCCGCGCTTCTCCTCGCAGAGCTTGATGATGTTGCCGATGTATTCCTCGGGCGTGAGGATGTTGGCGCGGATGATCGGCTCGCGGATTTCCTCGATCTTGTTGACCGCGGGCAGGCGCGCCGGGTTATCCAGCTTCATCACCTCGCCGTCGGTCTGCATCAGTTCGTAGACGACCGTGGGCGCAGTGGTGACGAGATCGAGGTCGTACTCACGCTCGAGGCGTTCCTGCACGATCTCCATGTGCAGCATGCCGAGGAAACCGCAGCGAAAGCCGAAGCCCATGGCTTCCGAGCTCTCGGGCTCGAACTGCAGCGCCGCGTCATTGAGGCGCAGCTTCTCCAGCGCCTCGCGCAGCGCGGGGTAGTCGTCGGCGGCGGTCGGGAACAGGCCAGCAAACACGCGCGGCTGCATGGTCTGGAAGCCCGGAAGCGGCGACGCGGCCGGGTCGCGCGCGGACGTCAGCGTGTCGCCAACCGGCGCGCCGTGCACGTCCTTGATCGACGCGTTGATCCAGCCCACTTCGCCGGGCAACAGGGCGTCCTTGTTCTTGCGCTTCGGCGTGAACACGCCGACCGCGTCGACCTCGTGCGTGCGACCGGTCGACATGACGAGGATCTTGTCACCCTTGCGGATCTCGCCCTGGACGACGCGCACCAGGGAGACCACGCCGAGGTAGTTGTCGAACCACGAGTCGATGATCAGCGCCTGCAGCTTGTCGGTGTCGCCGACCTTCGGCGGCGGGATGCGCGCGACGATCGCCTCGAGCACGTCGCGCACGTTCAGGCCGGTCTTGGCCGAGATGGCGACGGCGTCCTCGGCGTCGATGCCGATGACGGCCTCGATCTCGCGCTTGGCGCGCTCGATGTCGGCGGTGGGCAGGTCGATCTTGTTCAGCACCGGCACCACTTCAAGGCCCTGCTCGACGGCGGTGTAGCAGTTGGCCACCGACTGCGCTTCCACGCCCTGGGCGGCGTCCACCACCAGCAGCGCCCCCTCGCAGGCGGCCAGCGAGCGGCTGACCTCGTAGCTGAAATCGACGTGGCCGGGGGTGTCGATGAAGTTGAGCTGGTAGACCTGCCCGTCCTTCGCCGTGTACGGCAGCGACACCGACTGCGCCTTGATGGTGATGCCGCGCTCGCGCTCGATGGGGTTCGAATCGAGCACCTGGGCCTCCATCTCGCGATCCTCGAGGCCGCCGCAGAGCTGGATGATGCGGTCGGCGAGCGTCGACTTGCCGTGGTCGACGTGGGCGATGATCGAGAAGTTGCGGATGTGCTGCATGGAGGTCGGTGCCGGTAGGACGGTGCCCGGTCGGGGCAAGCCCACGATTATCACACACGGGCCTGTGACCAGCAGGAACGAGGCCTACCGGCGACCGCGACGCGGCAGGCCCGGGGGCCTAACCGCGCCCGGCGCCGCGCCGTCAGGGCATCGGCAGCTCGACAAAGCCGGTGCTGCTGGCGTTGCGCACCAGCAGGCGCGCGGTGTCGCCCTTCTTCACCTTGGCCAACGCCGCCTCGAAAGCCTGCGGCGACGCGACGTCCGTACCGTTCACGGCCAGCACGACGTCGCCGGGGTTCAGGCCGGCTTGGCGCGCCAGCATGCTGCCCACGCGGGTGATCCGTACGCCTTCGCCCGAGCGCAGGCCGAGGCGCTGGCGGGTTTCTGCATCGACGGCGTCGACGGCGAGCCCCAGCGCATTGGCAGGCGCGACTGCAGGGGCCGCCGGGGTAGCCGGAGCGCTCGCGGTCGTGCCGTCAAGCGCGTCGAGCGCCACGACAAGGTCGCGGCTGCCGCCATCACGGCGCACGGTCACCGTGGCACGGCTGCCCGGCGCCAGCACACCCACCTGCGGCGGCAGGTCGGAAGCACTGAGGATCTCGCGACCATTGAACGCGGTGATGACGTCGCCCGGGCGGATGCCGGCCTTGTCGGCGGCGCTGCCGTTGTTGACGCTGTTGACGAACGCACCCACCGGCCGCGACAAG
Source organism: Silanimonas sp. (assembly GCA_051660925.1). Taxonomy (GTDB): domain Bacteria; phylum Pseudomonadota; class Gammaproteobacteria; order Xanthomonadales; family Xanthomonadaceae; genus Silanimonas. Next base: position 7,347 of record JBOFQO010000324.1, read on the forward strand.
CCGAGCTCGCGCGCTCGCTCCCGGGTCAGCTCACCGATTTGCACGCCAAGCACGCCGCGGCGCACCTCGCCGTTCTCGCGCAGCTGGCGCGCCGTGTTCATCGCCACGTCGACGGGGATCGCGAAGCTCACGCCGATGAAGCCGCCCGTGTTGCTGAAGATCTGCGAGTTCACGCCGACCACTTCGCCGCGCACGTTGAGCAGCGGGCCGCCAGAGTTGCCGCGGTTGATGGCGACATCGGTCTGGATGAAAGGCACGTACTGCTGGCCCGGGTCCATGCTGCGACGGTTGATGCCCGAAACAATGCCTGCGGTGACCGAGTAATCGAAGCCGAAGGGCGAACCGATGGCCACGACCCACTGGCCCGGCTTCAGGCTGCGTGCGTCGCCGATGCGCACTGCGGTGAGACCGGTGGCCTCGACCTTCAGCACGGCGATGTCGGAGAGCGGGTCGGAGCCGACCACCTTCGCCTCCAGCTCGCGACGGTCGTTGAAGCGCACGATGACCTTGTCCGCACCGTCGATGACGTGGTGGTTGGTGATGATGTAGCCGTCGCTGCTGGTGACGAAGCCAGTGCCCTGCGAGACGCCGCCGCGCGGCTGCGGCTGCGGCATACCCGGGCCGATGAAGCGGCGAAAGATCTCAGGGATGGGCTGGTCGTCCGGCATGCCCTGCGCCGACCTGGCCCGGCCCGGATCGCTGGTGGCTTCGATGTTGACGACGGCCGGCGTGACCTGGTCGACGAGGCGGGTGAAGTCCGGCAGCTGCACCAGCGGCGCAGCGGCGGGGGCGGCTGGCGCGGCGGTCTGCGCCCCAGCGGCCGAAGGCGCCAACAGGGCGACGGCAAGCAGGGGGGCCAGGGGAAGCAGACGGACCTTGGGCATCATCGCGGGAGCTCCTTGTTTTCGGATTCGGGGCAGGGCCGCACGCGCAGGGGCGGCGACGCATCGGGGCGCTTGGTCAGGCGTCCCGCAAGAAAAGTTCCCAGCAGAAGGCCGCACAGCGCACCGAGGTTCGCATCGCCCAACGACGCGCCCAGCGCGTGGCCCGCGGCGGCACCGACGAGCAGTGCGGCGATCGCGATGCCGTAGGCACGACCGGCGCCGCGACGCAGCGCCGATGCGGCCACTTCGACATCGACCTCGGTGCCCGGCGCGAACGCGCCGCCCGGATTCGTCAGCGTCACGGTGTCGGTGTCCGACGACGAGGCGGCGAAGAGCCCACAACGCCCGCCGCAGCCGACGCAGCCCCGGCAACGTGATTCGGTCCAGCGCAGCGACAGCGCCCCGCCCTCAACGGCCACCACCACGGCGCGGCGATGGATCCGGTCGCTCTCGCCCGCCGGAACAACGCTCACTGCCGCGGCGGCGCGGCGGTCGGCGCGGTGTATTCGACCGTGTAGGTGTCCTGGCCCGGCGCGCTGCGCGGCCAGGGACGGCTCGGCACGTCGTCGACGGCCGGCAGCGGCGCAAGCTGCTCAGGCGTGGGTTGCGGCGCGCGCACCAGCGGCGGCACGCGCGCGACGAGGGTGTCGTCCGGCACCGACGCGACCCGCAGCGGCACCGGCAGGTTGCGGCGTGACGCCACGACCACCGGCGCCGATCGAAGTGCCGCAACGGCAGACGCGGGCGTCGCTTCGACCGTCGTCGGTGCTGCGGTGATGTCCGGCGCCGGCGTGCCTGACGTCGCGGCAACGAGTGCCGGCGGCGCGTCAGCATCCGGCCCGGGCGCCGCCGGCCACAGCAGCACGGCCGCCATGCCCACCGCTGCGGCGGTGGCGACCCAGCGCAGGGCCGGGCGGCGGAGGGCGGAGCGCGACGCCGATACGGTCGCCGGGGTGATGACCGCGCCGAGCGCCGTTTCGCTGAAGGCTGCGTCGTCGAGAGCCGTCGCGACTCGCGCGGCCACGTCGCACACCGGACGCTGCTGGGGCTGCCGGCGCAGTGCGTCGCCGATCACCTGCCAGCGGCCGACCTCGGCGCGCAGGGCATCGTCCTGCAGCAGGCGCTTCAGCACGAAGCGCGAGGCTTCGTCGGGCAGCGCGCCGTCGCGCCAAGCGCTGAGCTGCTCGCGGAAATCGTCGGAACCGGAGAGGGCATTGGGGGGCATCGGGGTACTCATGGGTTCAGCAGCGGCTTCAAGCGGGCATCGATCGCATCACGGGCGCGGAAGATCCGCGAACGCACGGTGCCGATCGGGCACTGCATGCGTTCGGCGATCTCCTCGTAGCTCAGGCCCTCGACCTCGCGAAGGGTCAGGGCCTCGCGCAGCTCCGGCGCCAGGCCATCGACGGCGGCGAGCACCAGCGCCTCCATTTCGCCACGGAGCGCCTCGTGCTCAGGCGTCGCGACGTCCTGCAGGCGCTCGGCCTCGCGAACGGCCGTGACTTCCTCGTCGTCGATGTCGTCGGTAGCCGGCCGGCGGCCCAGGCTGACGAGATGGTTCTTCGCGGTGTTCACGGCGATCCGGTAAAGCCAGGTGTAGAACTGAGCGTCACCACGGAACTGCGGCAGCGCCCGCCAGGCACGGATGAAGCTTTCCTGCACCACGTCCTCGGCCTCGGCTTCGTCGCGCACGTAGCGCCGCACCAGGGCTGCGATGCGGTACTGGTACTTGCGGACGAGCAGGTCGAAAGCGGGGCGGTCACCGGCTTGGACGCGTTGCACGAGTTGGAGATCGTTGGGGTCCTCGCCCATCCCGGGCCTGCTCCTGGCTTTGCTGAGCCGGGGCCGGCCGCGGAAGGGTCGCGAGCCTAGACCGGCACGTCGAGGAAAAGTTCCCGGCGCATTTGACCGGGGGAAAGTGCAGCCCGGATGATACCGGCCCATCACCCTACTCTTCCGTACGGACTCCCCATGTTCGAAGGTCTTCGCCTGCAGCATTGGCGCACGCAGGTGCGTGCGGACGGCATCGTCGTACTCACCCTTGACCGCGCCGACCAGAACGTCAACGCCCTGTCGCAGGGGGTGCTCGACGAACTCGCCCAGCTGGTCGAACGGCTCGCCTTCGAGAAGCCGAAGGGTGCCGTGTTCATCTCGGGCAAGGCGGCGGGCTTCATCCCCGGCGCCGACATCAAGGGCTTCGAAGCCATCGACGCCAAGGGCCAGACCTTCGATTGGATCCGCTCCGGCCAGCTGCTGTTCGACCGCATCAGCAAGCTGCCCTTCCCCACCGTGGCGGCCATCCACGGCCACTGCATGGGCGGCGGCACCGAGCTCTCGCTGGCCTGCCGCTACCGCATCGCCAGCAGCGCCGATAACACCCGCATCGGCCTGCCGGAAGTGAAGCTCGGCATCTACCCGGGCTGGGGCGGCAGCGTCCGTGCGCCGAAGCTGCTCGGTGCGCCGGCCGCCTTCGACCTGATGCTGACCGGCCGTGGCCTGCGTGCCTCACAGGCCCGCGCCATCGGCCTCGTCGACAAGGTCGTCGAAGGCCCGCTGCTGGAAGACGCCGCCATCGAGCTGGCGAAGAAGGGAACGCAGCGGCCCCTAAAGCAGCGACTGACCGCGTGGGCGACGAACACCTGGCCGGCGCGCCAGGTGCTGGCCAACATGATGGTCAAGCAGGTGGCGCGGAAGGCCCGCAAGGAGCACTACCCCGCCCCGTTCACGATGATCGAGACCTGGCGCCGCAATGGTGTTGGGAACGTCGGCAGCGCGCTGATGGCGGAAGCCAAGGCGGTGTCGAAGCTCGCCACCGGCCCGACCGCGAAGAACCTCGTGCGCGTGTTCCTGCTGATGGAGCGCCTGAAGGGTCTCGGCGGCAAGGATCATGGGATCCAGCACGTGCACGTGGTGGGTGCAGGCGTCATGGGTGGCGACATCGCCGCTTGGGCGGCGTTCCGCGGCTTCAGCGTGACCCTGCAGGACCGCGAGATGAAATTCATCGAGCCGGCCCTGAAGCGCGCCGACGAGTTCTACGGCAAGAAGATCAAGGACGAGGCCAAGCGTGCCGAGACCCGCGCTCGACTGCAGGCCGATGTCGACGGCGTCGGGGTGGCCAAGGCCGATCTGGTGATCGAGGCGATCTTCGAGAACGCCGAGGCCAAGCACGCGCTGTTCCAGAAGGCCGAAGCGACGCTGAAACCCGGCGCCATCCTCGCGACGAACACGAGTTCCATTGCGCTGGAGATCCTGCGCGAGGGCCGCCAGGACCCGGCGCGCTTCGCCGGACTGCACTTCTTCAAC
>JBOFQO010000325.1:0-6187 GCA_051660925.1 Silanimonas sp.
TCGGTGCGGCGGTCGCCGCGGCGCGCGCCGGCCGGCAGTTCGAGGGTCACCGGCGCGACGTACACGCTCTGCACGTTCGACAGCGCGGCCGGCTGCATCACCTGGGCCTGGTCGAAGGCCAGGGCAGGCAGGGCGAACAGCGCGAGGGAGAGAAGCAGGGGCGTGCGCATGGCGGATCTCCAGCAGTGGGCGAAACGAGCATAGTCCTCTCCGGCCTTCACCGGCCTGAGCCCGCGCGGAACGTTCAGGCAACGCTGAAATCCCTGAACCCCGCCGCCCGACGCCGGGCGAACGACACCGCAGCGCGACGTGGAACGCCTAGCTCTGTTGAAATCGCCGGCATGAACCCGAAACCCACCGCCATCACCCTGCATCGCGCCTCGCGCGTCCTCGAGGTCACTTTCGACGACGGCGAAACCTTCCGCCTGCCCTGCGAATACTTGCGGGTGGAGTCGCCCAGCGCCGAGGTGCAGGGCCATGGGCCCGAGCAGAAGGTGCTGGTGGCGGGGAAGCGGGCCGTGGGGATCGACGCCGTGGAGCCGGTGGGCCACTACGCGGTGGCGTTGCGCTTCACCGACGGGCATTCGACGGGGCTCTACACCTGGGCCTACCTGCACCAGCTGGGCCGCGAACACGCGGCCCGCTGGGCGGCCTACGAAGCCGCGCTTGCCGCGGCCGGACTGGGCCGCGACTGAGCGCCGCCGGCCTTACGGCGAGAGCAGGGTGCGGAAGTTCGCGTAGACGTCCGAGAAGCGCGAGTAGTAGTCCGGATCGCGCGGCGCCGAGCAGAAGGACAGGCCGCCGTAGAGGCCGCCGCGCAGCTGCCAGGTGCCATTGGCCTGCGTGTACAGGGCCGAACCCGACGAGCCGCCTTCGGTGACGCCCGAGCTCCAGACGACGCGGTAGAACGGCCCCTTGCCGTCGATGCGGCCCGACAGCGAGGTGACACTGCCGCGGGAGGTCTTCTTGACGTCGCCCGAGGGGTGGTGGATGCCCCAGATGGCCTGGCCGGTGCTGCCGATAGCGGCCGAGCTCCAGCCGGCGTAGGTCGCGCCGCTGGGCGGGGCGGTCTTCAGCTCAAGCAGCAGGGTGTCGCGGCTGTTGTTGTTGTGGCGCAGCGTGGCCCCGCCGGTCAGCGTGCGGGCGCGGGTCGAGACCGTGCTGCCGCCGCAGCTGGCAGCTTCATAGAACCAGTAGGTCTGCAGCGTGTTGGCGACGGTCTGGTTGCTGATGCAGTGGTTGGCCGACCAGAACAGGTGGCGGCGCGGCGAGTTGCTGTTGTTGAGCAGGGTGCCGGTGCACAGGTAGGACGAGCCGCCCTGGGTGAAGACCATACGGGCGACGGCGTCGACCGCGGTCTGGTAGCCCGCCGGCGCATTGGTGACGCAGCGCGAGTCAATCTGGCAGCTGTCGCTCTCCCCAATCTTGGCGCGCACCTCGTCGAGCATCGCCGGCGCGGCCGGGTCGATGTCGAAATGCGAGAGCTGCACCGGCCGCAGACGCAGGCCGCGCAACGCCGCGAGCGGGCCGCTGACTTCGACCGTCATCGACTCGCCGTCCACCACCGGCGACCAGAACAGACCATCAAGCGCGATGTCCTTGCCGGCCACGGCGAAGGCGCCGTCGGCGTCGCCGAAGCGGAAGTCCAGCTGGTCGACGAGGCCGCGCAGGCCGGCGTCGGCGTCGCTGCCGAGGCGACTGCCAGCGCGCTCCAGGGCGAAGCCCGCGCGCAGCGCCTTGGCGTCGGCCGAGCTGAGGCTGAAGCGCAGAAGGCCGCTGCGGCCTTGGCGGACCAGCGCACCCTTGCTGCTGTCAGCGACGTCTTCGCCAAGCTCGCGCACGAAGCCGATCTCGAGCGGTTGGCCGTTGAGGCGCTGTTCGACGCGGCGCTTGGCGACGCTGTCAACCTCCAGCGCGTCGGGCGCTGGCAGGGCAGCGAGGGCCGGCGCGAGCCGGTTCGACAGGAAGGACGCGCGGCCCTGCGCGCCGAGGTCGTCGGTGGCGACGGCGGTGGCCGAGGCCATCTGCACGTCGGCGGCGAAGACTGGTGTGGCGAGGGCGGAAGCGAGGGCGAGGGCAAGCAGGTGCTGCGAGCGCATGGTGTTCCCCTGGTCGTTGAGTGGATGGACGGTCTGGCGGCCCGCCGCGCGATGGTTCCGCTGCGGCTCCCCTGGGAGCGCCAGGCGCCTGTCATAGCACCGTCTTTCGCCGCGATTCCAAAGAAATCACAAGACCCGCCAATGGCGCGGCCCGGCAGGGGGCGCGGTGGCCCTGCTCCGGCATAATCCGCGCATGAGCAGCGACATCCCCACCCACGACCGCCGCCCCGAGGGCACCACCCATTTCGGCTTCCGCGACGTGCCTGCCGCGGAGAAGGCCGGCCTGGTGCGCGAGGTGTTCTCGTCGGTGGCCGGCAAGTACGACCTGATGAACGACCTGATGAGCCTCGGCGTGCATCGGGTCTGGAAGCGCTACTTCGTGGCGACCTCCGGCGTGGCGAAGGGCGACCGCGTGCTCGACCTCGCCGGCGGCACCGGCGACATCGCCGCCCTGCTGCACGAGCGCGTCGGCGAGTCGGGCGAGGTGGTCGTTGGCGACATCAATGCGGCGATGCTCGGGGTGGGCCGTGACCGCCTGACCGACCGCGGCTTGGTCCGCGGCCTGCGCTGGGTACAGCTGAACGCGGAAGCGCTGCCGTTCCCGGACGCCAGCTTCGACCTCGTCACCATCGCCTTCGGTCTGCGCAACGTCACCGACAAGGCCAAGGCGCTGCGCGAGATGCACCGCGTGCTCAAGCTCGGCGGCCGCGCGCTGGTGCTGGAGTTCTCGGAAGTGAAGCCGGAGTGGTTCCGGCCGGTCTACGACTTCCACAGCTTCAAGGTGCTGCCGCGGCTGGGGAAACTGTTCGCCAACGATTCGGCCAGCTACCAGTACCTCGCCGAGAGCATCCGCAAGCATCCGCCGCAGGACGAGCTCAAGGCGATGATGGTCGAGGCGGGCTTCGAGCGCTGCGACTATCGAAACCTCAGCGCGGGCATCTGCGCCATCCATTCCGGCTACCGGGTTTGACCTCCATGCGATTCCTCTCTTCATTGCTGGCCGCGCTGTTCCTGGCCGTCGCCCTGCCGCTGGCCGCCGCCGACCGTGGCGTCGACGAACACAGCTACGCGCAGCCGCGCGTGGTGCGCATCACCGCCACCGACCTCGACCTGCGCGTCGACTTCGCTGCGCGGACGCTCTCCGGTGAAGCGGTGCACACCCTGGCCTGGGCGGAACCGGCCGCGGCCGGTGCGGCCGAGCTGGTGCTCGACACCCGCGACCTGACGATCGAACGCGTGCAGGCGCGCGTCGGCGAAGGCCGCTGGCAGCGCGTCGACTTCGCGCTGGCCGAACGCGACCCGATCTTTGGCTCGAAGCTCACCATTGCCCTGCCGTCGCGGATGGACACCGTGCGCATCCGCTACCGCACCTCGCCCGAGGCCTCGGGCCTGCAGTGGATGACGCCGGCGATGACCGCAGGCGGCAAGCAGCCGCTGCTGTTCAGCCAGTCGCAGGCCATTCATGCGCGCAGCTGGGTGCCGCTGCAGGACACGCCGGGCGTGCGCTTCACCTACACCGCACGCGTCCGCACGCCGAACGGCCTGATGGCGCTGATGAGCGCCGACAACGACCCGGCCGCCAGGCCGGACGGCGACTACCGCTTCACGATGGCGCAGCCGATCCCGAGCTATCTGCTGGCGATCGCGGTGGGCGATTTCCGCTTCAAGGCGATCTCGGCGCGCGCCGGCGTCTGGGCCGAGGCGCCGGTGCTCGATCGCGCCGCCGCCGAGTTCAGCGACACCGAGAAGATGATCGCCGCCACCGAGGCGCTGTACGGCCCGTATCGCTGGGAGCGCTACGACTTGCTGATCCTGCCGGCGAGTTTCCCGTTCGGCGGCATGGAGAACCCGCGCCTGTCGTTCATCACGCCGACGGTGATCACCGGCGACAAGTCGCTGGTGTCGCTGATCGCGCACGAGCTCGCCCATTCGTGGTCGGGCAACCTCGTCACCAATGCCAGCTGGAAGGACATGTGGCTCAACGAGGGCTTCACCAGCTACGTCGAGAACCGCATCGTCGAAGCGGTGTACGGCCGCGAGCAGGCCGACATGGAGGACGTGGTGAGCCAGGCGGGCCTGCGCGCCGAGCTGGCCTCGCTGGCGCCGGCGCAGCAGGCGCTGGCCCTGCCGCCGTCGCCGGGCCGCGACCCGGACGAAGCGCTCACCGACGTCGCCTACATCAAGGGCCAGTGGTTTCTCAGCTTCCTTGAGCAGCGCTACGGTCGCGAGGCCTTCGACCCCTTCCTGCGCCGCTGGTTCGACGAGCACGCCTTCAAGAGCGTCACCACCGATGACTTCCTCGCCTTCTTGCGCCGCGAGCTGATTGCGAAGAACCCCGGCAAGCTATCGGACGCCGAACTCGCCGCGTGGATCGCTGGCCCGGGCCTGCCGGACACCGCCGTCCCCGCGACCTCGCCGCGTCTGGCCGCGGTCGACGCCGCGCGCGACGCTTGGCTGAAGCGGCGCACCGCCGCCGCCGAGCTCGACACGGCGACGTGGATCACGCAGGAGTGGGTGCACTTCCTCGAAGGCCTGCCGGCCGACATTGCCGCCGAGCGCCTGCTGGAACTCGATGGCGTGTTCCGTTTCACCGGCACCACGAACGGTGAGATCGCGCAGCGCTGGTACCCCATCACCGTGCGCGCCGGCTACTTCGAAGCGCGCCCGGCGCTGGCGCAGTTCCTGCGCAAGGTCGGTCGCCGAAAGCTGATCCTGCCGAGTTACGTGGCGTTGGCCGAGACGCCGGACGGCCTCGCCTTCGCGCGCCAGGTGCTGCAGCAGGCCAGCGCGGGCTACCACCCGATCACGCGCGGCGCCGTGCAGGCGACGCTCGACGCGGCGGCGAAGTGAACCACGAGCGCGAGCCGCGGGCGACGGGCGCCGCACGATGAGCCGTTCGGTGCGGGTGCCCACCGTCGCGGCGGGCACGCCGCGCCGATTGCGCCGCCGCACGATCGTGTTCGTCGCAATCGCGTTCGATTTGCTGATCGTCATCGCATTGCTGGCATGGCGGCCGGAGTGGGCACTGCAGGGCTGGTTCACGGTGCAGCGCTGGCAGGCCGGCGCCGAGGAACGCGTCGTCGAGGTCGACGGCCGGCGCATCGTGCAGCTGGAGGCCGGCCCGGCCGATGCGCCGCGGATCGTGCTGCTGCACGGATTCACCGGCACGAAGGAGAATTGGCTGCCGTTGATGGCCGAGCTGGCCGCAACGCACCGCGTCATCGCGCCCGACCTGCCGGGTTGGGGCGAGAGCCAACGCGAGGCCGGCGCCGATTACGGTGTGGTTGCCCAGTCGGACCGCGTTGCGGCGTGGCTGGCCTCGCTGTCGCTCACGCCCGACCTGCTGGTCGGGCATTCGATGGGCGGGCACATCACCGCGCTGGTCGCCGCGCGTCATCCTGAGCGCGTGCAGCGCATCGCCCTGCTGTCGGCTGCAGGAATGCCCTTCGAGATGAACGACTTCGGCAGGAGTGTGCTTGATGGCGGGCATCCGTTCGCGGTCGAAGACCGCGCAACACTCGACCGCTACCTCGGCCTGGTGTTCACCGATCCGCCCTTTGTTCCATGGCCGGTGGATCGCGCCTTCATCGCGCAGCGCGTCGCCGACCGCGGCTTCGAGCAGGATGTGCTCGCGCAGATGCGCGGCGGCGAGGCCTTCGCGGTGCAGCCGCTGCTCGGCGACATCGCTGCGCCGACCCTGCTGCTGTGGTGCGACGACGATCGCGTGATCGACCCGAGCTCGGCCGCGCTCTACGCCGCGGGCCTGCGCGATTCGCGCACGGTGATGCTGCCGGGCTGCGGCCACATGCCGATGATGGCGGCGGTGGACGCCACGGCAGCGGCGCTCGCCGAAGCGGCGCGGGTGCCGCTGCGCTGAGCGGCTGGCGCGGCGGCGCCATCCGCGTGTGCCGCTTCGGGCGCGCGTGTTGTTGGTGAGGCCACACCGGAGGTAAGGTTCCACGTGTCGGCCCCCGAATCTCGCCCCCGAGAGAGACGCTCCCATGACGACCCGATCCGATTCCGACCTGTCCGGCACGGCCGACGTGCGCGATGCCGAGTTCAAGCTGTATCTCGCGCAAACCGGCCCC
>JBOFQO010000326.1:0-2349 GCA_051660925.1 Silanimonas sp.
AGCAGGCTGCGCAGTGGACCGTCGGGCATGGCGCCGCCAACGCTTGCGCCGAGCCACGCCGTCGCCGCTTCGATGCCCGTCATCAGCGGTTCGGCCCAGGCGTACACGGCCTGGAACATCAGGAACATCACCGCGCCCAGCAGCACGAAGCCGAACACCGGATGCAGCGCGATGCGGTCGAGCCGGTCTTCGACGCTGAGGCCCGCCGGCGGCAGGCTGACGGCGACGTCGAGCAGGCGATGCACTTCGGCGTGCAGCGCATCCGTGTCGTGCGCGACCGTCGCCTCGGGAACGCGCGCCTCGCCACGATCCACCGCGGCCAGCAGCGCATCGGCCCCGCCGCGGCGCACCGCCACCGAGGGAACCACTGGCACGCCAAGCTCAGTGGACAGGCGCGCAATGTCGATGGCGATACCGCGGCGCTCGGCCGCGTCGATGAGGTTCAGCACGACGAGCATCGGTTTGCCCAGCGCGCGCAGCTCAAGCACGAAGCGCAGGTGCAGGCGCAGGTTCGTGGCGTCGACGACGCAGAGCAGTAGGTCGGGCGCAGGCTCGCCGGGGTAGAAGCCCCGGATCAGGTCGCGGGTCACCGCCTCGTCGAGGCTCGCGGCGTTGAGGCTGTAGGCACCCGGCAGGTCGAGCAGCGCGAGCTCGCGGCCGGAGGCCAGCCGCGCGCGGCCCTCCTTGCGCTCGACGGTGACGCCGGCGTAGTTCGCCACCTTCTGACGGCTGCCGGTGATGCGGTTAAACAGCGCGGTCTTGCCGCAGTTCGGGTTGCCGACCAGGGCGGCGCGCAGCGCGCTCGGCGCATCGGGCACGACAGCGGCGTCCATCAGGCACCGTCCGTGGCCCGCGGCGCGAGCTGCACGCGCGCGGCTTCGACACGACGCAAGGCGAAGCGCGTGCCGCCAATCTGTACCAGCAGCGGATCGCCGCCGAACGGGCCTCGCGTCACCAGCCGCACCGCTTCGCCCGCGACGAAGCCGAGTTCACGCAGGCGGCGCGCGATGGCGTCGTTGGCATGGGCATCGTTGACCGTGAGGACGGTGCCCGCGTGCCCGGGAGGCAGGTCAATGAGGGTCACGGTGAAGTCCATGAGAATCGTTCTCATTGTATCCACATCGCTCACGGGCGGCGCCAACGCCGGACCGGGTCGTCGGGACGCAGCCGCGGGGACGCTGTCGTTAGAATCGGGGGCTCGCCGGCTGCGGCCGGCGCCCCACTTCGGCGCGGAGGACGCGTGACACCCCCCATCGACCTTCAGCGGCGCGGCGCCGTGGCTTGGCTGTCGCTGGCCCGCCCCGAGGTGCACAACGCGTTTGATGCCGCGCTGATCGCTGCGTTGAACGCCGCGCTCGACGCACTGACCGCGGACGAGTCGCTGCGCGCCCTCGTGCTGACCGGCCAAGGCAGCACCTTCTCCGCCGGTGCCGACCTGAACTGGATGCGCGGGATGGCGACGGCTAGCGAGGCCGAGAACCTCGCCGACTCGCTGGAACTGGCGCGGCTGATGCGCACGATGAATTTCTTCCCGAAGCCGACGATCGCACGCGTCAACGGCTCGGCCTATGGCGGCGGCGTGGGCCTGGTGGCCTGCTGCGACATCGCCATCGGTGTCGAGGGCGCGAAGTTCTCGCTGTCCGAAGCCAAGCTCGGCTTGGTGCCGGCGGTGATCTCGCCCTACGTCGTGGCGGCGATCGGTGCGCGGCAGGCGCGCAAGCTGTTCCAGACCGCGGAAGTGTTCGACGCCGCGGAAGCCGCCCGCATCGGCCTGCTGCACCGTGCCGTGGCGGCCGGCGAGCTCGACGAGGCCGTTGATCGCGAACTGCACTGGCTCGGCAAAGGCGGCCCGGTCGCGCAGGCCGAGGCCAAGCGGCTGGCGCTGCGCATGGGCGGCATGACCCGCGCCGAGGCCGAGCGCATCGATACCGAGAACGCGCGGCTGATCGCTCGCTTGCGCGTTTCCCCCGAAGGGCAGGAGGGCTTGAGCGCCTTCCTCGACAAACGCGCGCCGCGCTGGGTGGGCTGAGCCATGTCCGAACGAACCGTTCCTGTCATCAATCTCGATGCGCTGACGCCGCGGCTGATCACCAACCCGCCCGACGAGTGCCCCGACAAGTACCGCGGCGCCATGGTGGCCCCGATCTCGCCGCGCATCGGCGCGCAGAAGCTGGGCTACAACCTGACGATCGTGCCGCCGGGCAAGGCCGCCTTCCCCGCCCACAACCACTACGGCAACGAGGAGATGTTCCTCGTGCTGGAGGGCGAAGGCGAGTTGCGCGTCGGCGATGCGCGCTACCCGCTGCGCGCCGGGGATGTCGTCGCTTGTCCCGTCGGCGGGCCGGAGAC
>JBOFQO010000327.1:0-3256 GCA_051660925.1 Silanimonas sp.
GAAGGCGGCGCGCACCTCCTCGCCGACCTCGTAGTTCGCCGGGCCCGCGGCGGGGCCGAGCCATGCGACGACGCGCTCGCCGGGAACGCGCATGGCATCCACCGTCGCCTCGACAACGCCTGCCGCCAGCCCGCGCCAGCCGGCGTGCGCCGCGCCCAGCACCGCGCCATCGTCGCCGCAGAGCAGCACCGGTAGGCAGTCGGCATGCAGCACCGCCAGCACCACGTCGCCGCGGCGCGTCACGGCGGCGTCGGCCTCGGGCTCGTCATCGACGACGTCGCGAAGCGCATCGGCGTCGACCACACGCGTGCCGTGCACTTGGCGCAGCCACAGCGGCGCGACAGAGAGGCCGAGTGCATCGGCCAGCGCGCGGCGGTTGGCCAGCACGTGCTCGGCCGAATCCCCTGAGGCGCTGCGATGGCCGCCGAGGTTCAAGGTGTCGAAGGGTGCGGGTGACACACCGGGCCCGTGCCGCAGCGTTGAACCGCCGCGAACGCCGGCCGGCACCGGCCAGTCGGCGGGCAGCAAGTACGCCGCCGCGTCGCTCACTTCATCCCCTTGGCCGCCGCTTCGGTGGTGTCGTCACGCAGTTGGGTCAGCAGCTGGAGCATGTCGTTCGGCATCGACGACTCGAAGCGCAGGGTCTCGCCGCTGGCCGGGTGCACGAAAGCCAGCGACTCGGCGTGCAGCGCTTGGCGCTTGAAGCCGCGCAGGCCCTCGATGAGGGCCTCGGTCGCGCCCCTCGGCAGCCGCAGCGCGCCCCCGTACAGCGGGTCGCCGACCAGCGGATGGCGCACGTGCGCCATGTGCACGCGGATCTGGTGCGTGCGCCCGGTCTCGAGCCGGCATTCCACCAGCGTGTGGCTGCGGAAGCGGTCGCGGACGCGGTAGTGGGTGACGGCCTCGCGGCCGCCTTCGTTCACCGCCTGGCGGATACGGTCGGTGGGGTGCCGGCCGATCGGCGCGTCGACAGTGCCACCGGCCACCATCGCCCCGCACACGACGGCGAGGTACTGACGGTGCACTTCGCGGCTGGAGAGCTGCTCCACGAGGGCGGCATGCGCACGCAGGCTGCGCGCCACCACCATCAGACCGGAGGTGTCCTTGTCGAGCCGATGCACGATGCCGGCGCGCGGCAGCTCGGCCAGCTTCGGGTCGAAGTGCAGGAGGGCGTTCACCAGCGTGCCGCGCGGGTTGCCGGCGCCGGGGTGCACAACCAGGCCCGCGGGCTTGTTCAGGACGATCACGTCGTCGTCCGCGTGGCGGATGTCCAGCGCGATGGCCTCGGGCTCGGCTGTCGTCTCGATCGAGGGCGTCACCCACACCGTCACCGTCTCGCCGCCGCGCAGGGCTTGCTTCGGCTTGGCTTCCGCGCCGTCCAGCAGGGCCTCGCCGCTCTTGATCCAGCTGGTCAGCCGCGAGCGCGAGAAATCTGGGAACAGATCGGCCAGCGCCTGGTCGAAGCGCCGGCCGGCGTGCTCCAGCGGCACCACCGCCTCCAGCAGTTCACGCTCATCGTCGGCGCGTGCCTCGTCGGTGTCCGGGCGGCCGGAATGGGGAAGGGTCATGGGCGGGGCGGCTCGGCGGCGATTCAGGGGATTCCGCTATTATCGGCCGTCCTGATCCCCGCTGGTGCCCGTTCCGTGCCGTCCATGCCGTCCACGCGCGTCCTGACCCGCCTCGCCCTCCTCTCGCTGCTGGCCCTCGGCGCCACCGGCTGCCAGACCACGAAGGGCTGGTTCGGCGGCGGCGAGCCGGACACCGAGACCCTGCCGGTCGAAGCGCTGTATGCCGAAGCGCGCGAATCCCGCGACGGCGGCAACTACTCGCGCGCCGAGCAGTACCTGACGCGCCTGACCGGCCGCTTCCCGTTCGGCCCCTACACCGAGCAGGCCCAGCTCGACCTCGCCTACGCGCAATACAAGCAGGGCAAGCACGAGGACGCGACCTCGACGCTGGACCGCTTCATCCGTACCTACCCGACGCACCCGGCGATCGACTACGCCTACTACCTGCGCGCGCTGAACGGCTTCGACCGCGAGAGCTTCTTCCTGCAGCGCGTGGCCCGCGCCGACATGTCGGCCCGCGACCTGACCCGCGCGCAGGCCAGCTTCGAGTCCTTCGCCGAACTACTGCGCCGCTACCCGAGCAGCCGCTATGCCGGCGACGCGCGGCAGCGCATGGTCTACCTGAAGAACTTCCTCGCTCGCCACGAAGCCACCACCGGCCTGTACTACCACCGCCGCGGCGCCTACGTGTCGGCGATCAACCGCGCGGAGTACCTGCTGGAAACCTACCCGCAGAGCGAGTTCGAAGCCGACGGCATCGCCCTGCTGGCGGCCAGCCACGCGGCGCTGGGCCAGGAGGAACTCGCCGCCGATGCGCGGCGCGTGCTTGAGAAGAATTACCCGCAGCACCCATATCTGTCCGGCAACTGGCCAGAGCGCGGCGGGCTGTGGGGCCAGCTGAATCCGTTCGCCGGCGGGCGCTGAGCCGCGCGAGGCGACCCGCACCGCTGGGCCACGAAGACCGCCTCCGGGCGGTCTTCGCGTTTTTGGGCTCAGCTCCGCCAACCGTTGGTGATCGGGTAGCGGCGCTCGCGGCCGAAGGCGCGGCGAGAGAGCTTCGGGCCTGGCGCGGCCTGGCGGCGCTTCCATTCGCTGATGCGCACCAGACGCAGCACCTGGTCGACCGAATCCACCGGGAAGCCGCGCGCCAGCAGCGCATCACGGCCCTCGCGACCTTCGATGTGCGCTTCGAGGATGGCGTCGAGCAACGCGTAGGGCGGCAGCGAATCCTGGTCGGTCTGGTTCTCGCGCAGTTCGGCCGAGGGCGGGCGGATGATGACGGCCTCGGGGATCGCCGAGGGCGCGCCTTCTGGCTGCCGCGCGTTGCGCCAGCGCGCCAACGCGAAGACCTCCGTCTTGTAGAGGTCCTTGATCGGCGCGTAGCCGCCGCACATGTCACCGTAGATCGTCGCGTAGCCGACGGCGTATTCACTCTTGTTGCCGGTGGTGAGCAGCAGGCCGCCCTTCTTGTTGGCCAGCGCCATCATCAGCGCGCCGCGGCAGCGCGACTGCAGATTCTCTTCCGTCACGTCAGCAGCCAAGCCCTCGAACAGCGGATCGAGCGCCTTCAAGAAGCCCTCGAACGGCGCTTCGATGGGTACCGTCTCCAGGCGCACGCCCAGCGCGGCAGCCTGCTCAGCGGCGAGGTCGTTCGAGAGATCCGACGTGTAGCGCGAGGGCAAGCGCAC
>JBOFQO010000328.1:0-2755 GCA_051660925.1 Silanimonas sp.
TTCGCGACGTTCCCCTGCATCCAGCGGGCGCGATTCGCGTTCGAGTAGTCGAAGTGCGTCTCGGTGACGATCTCGCCGGCATACTGCATCGCCGCCGACGCATCCATGCCGCCCTCGCGCGCGAGCCGGTACGCGGCCAGCGCCGAGGCCTCGCGGTTCACCACCTCGGCCTTGTGGAACAAGAAGGACACGATCTCCATGGTGCGCCGGTACACCGGGTTCATCGCGGTGCTGTCGGTTTCGGAGAGCCCAGCGAGATTGTGCGTCATGGTCTTGTCGATGAAGCCCGACTCGTACCAGAACTTGAACGCGCGGCGCTCCTCGTCGTCGAGGCCCTTGGTGATGTCGCCGGTGACGCTACCGATGGCGCGGCGCATACCCTCCATGAGGGCGCCAGACGCCTTCGTGGCCCCGAACTTCGCGGCCAGCGCCGGGAAGGTCACGATCGCCACCTGCGTCAGGTTGATGAGCGCGGCCGCCGGCGAGACGCCGAGATACCAGATGAACCCGAGCGAGGTCAGCGTGTTGGTGACGGCGCTGTCCTTCGGGTTCATCACCCACTCGTGGCGGTGCGTCATTTCCCGAATGATCTGCGCCGCCTGCTGGGCCTTGTCCGGGTCGGTCTTCGCGTACTCGGCTTCCTGGTCGCGCATCGCCCGCATCGCCAGCTCGAGGTTGTGCGAGTGGCGCAGGCGCGCGATCTGGAAGCTGCCGTGGAACAGGTTGCCGGCAAAGGCGCGGAGCGCGTCGGCGCTGTAGCCCGCGGTCTTCTTGCGGTGGATGAAGCTCTTGCGGATCGACAGGTCGGGCAGGCTGCGCAGGTAGAGCTGGTAGACCGCGTCCTTTGCGTCGTCCGTCACCCCGGCCTTGCCGAGCGTGTCCATGAGGTCGGCCATGAAGCCCGAGCTCGGCCCGCTGCTGGCGTTGACGGTCTCGAACTTCTCGCTCGCCGCGCGGATGGTGTAGCCGCGGCTCTTGAGGTCGGCCTGGGCGCGGCGCCACTCGCCGATCTTCTCGTACATGAAGAACGCCGGCGTACCGTCTGGCGCCTTCGCGCTGATCCAGAAGTCGCCGAAGCGCGCGAGCGGGAAGTACGGGCCCTCGAGGCGCTGCGACTCAAACTGCTGGCGGATCTGCGCGACGTAGCTGGCGCGCGTGGCGCCCTCCTCGACGAGGTCCTCGATGCGCTTGACCAGCGCCTCCTCGTAGCGCGCCGACTGCGCGCTGTAGGCGTCCCGGGCATCGCGGTAGAGCTGTTTCCACGGCTCCGGCAGCGCCTGCCAGCGCGCGAGCAGCACCGGGTAGGCCGCGGCACGCGCCTGCTCCTGCGCGAGCCGCTCCTCAAGCTGCGTGATGCGCTCCTTCGCCTTCGCCTTGGTGGCATCGTCCGCATCGCGCGTGCGGCGCCGGATCGCCTGCACCTCGGCTTCCACGTTCCGGCGGTTCAGATCGCGCTCGACGCGGCGCTCGGTGGCCTTCCCGTCCTCGTTCACGGTCTCGAAGGTGGCGAACGTGAGCGGCTGGTACTCGGCATCGGGGTCGACGCCGTCGATCGTGGCGTCGTGCATGAGGTTCGCCGTATCGTCGGCGCCGCGGCGATCCTTCCGCTGCAGCTTCTCCCACCGGCCGCTGATCGCGCCGGCGTCCTCCTGCATCGCGTTCCGGTCCGTCGCCATCTGCTGGACGGTATCGACGTAGGGCTTGAGCGAGGGCAGCAGCTTGCCGCCCAGATCGGCGATGTGACGGAGGGTGACGCCGTAGAGCAGTGCCTGGCGCGCCTTGGCCTCGATCCCGCCGCCCTTGGTGGCGTCGTCGAAGGCCTGCCGGATGCTGTCGGTGAGCGGCCGCTCCTTCCTGGCCTCGCCGATCGCGTCGTCGACGGCCTTCGGGTCCGGCTGCGAGAACAGCGGCTCGCCGGGCTTCGCGGCGTCGGGTCCCGGCTGGCTGTAGAGGATGCGCTGAAGCGCCGTCGGCGCTACGCCGCCAGTGCCGCGCCCTGCCCCGCGTTCAACCCCATCCACCACGACGGGCCCAGCTTCTCCTGCTCGGCGTACCAGGGAATGTGCAAGCAGCGCTCGCGCAATCGTAGTCCGGCCAAAAGCCGCCTCTCCGGCGGCGTCAGTACCTCGCTGGCGGGGCCGTCCTGCAAACGCCTTTCGAGCGCGTCCTGCAATGCGCTCCAATCCGTCTCTGGTGAGAGGCTGTCCTCCAGCTCCCCTAAAGTCTTGAACTGCGAAGTCGAAGGAACCATCGGCGATCTCGGGCGCGAAGAACAGGGTGTTCTGGTAGGACGTGCGAAGCAGCGCCTCCATGTTCGCACCGTCGTCGCCCGGCGTCCACGGCAAAGGTGTGGCCCACTTCACGTCCGGCGAAACTTGCCGCGGGTGGGGCTTCATCATCCGTGTGGTCTGGTGTTTGATCGCCGCAGCGGCCATGAGTTCGGTTCGGCGTAGCAGGGCTTCATCGGAGAGCCCGGACGGGTCGCCGATGAAGACGCGGTCGGTGTTCAGAGCGAAGTTGAACAGCGCCATGTAGAGCGCGCTGCCCTTTGCTTCACCGGCCTTGAGTTTTGATGCGTCGAGGACGATGCGCCGCTGCTCGCCGTGCTCGATGTAGACCGTGGCATCGCCACCATTTTCACCCATCTGGATCACGGAGCCGCGCGCCGGCGCCACCTCTCCGTCGGAAACCGGAACCGCGGAATCGCGCTCGAAGACCACACGCATGTCCGCCGCCGGTAGGTAGTCGGCAAGCA
>JBOFQO010000329.1:0-14616 GCA_051660925.1 Silanimonas sp.
AGATCGATCTCATCGGTATAGGCGAAGCCGGTCTTCTCGCCGCTGATGGCACGCACGCCGACACCCTGCTCGATCGAGTGCGCACCGTCCTTGACGATGCCGTCCTCGACGGTCCAGCTCTCGCGGCGGCTGTGCTGGAAGTAGAGGTCGCCGTCATCGATGCCGGGGCCAAGCAGTTCGGCCAACGCGCGGTCGACGTCGTCGAGGGCGAGGCCGGTGGGCGAGAGCAGCGTGCGTTCGGCGAGATCGAGCGGGGTCATGGCGGTTCCTGCGGTCATGCGTTCGATGTGGGGCCGCGACGCCCATTCCCAAGCGCGGCGGCGCCGCTCAGCGTCCGGTGGCGGCAGACGACCGCGAACGGGCCGCCGCCGCGGCCGAGCCTGGGGCGCCCGGCACGCCGGAGCGGGCCGGTAGGGTGCGGCGCGGGCCGCGCTCGACCACAGTGACGTCGGGCTGGGCCCACGGGCCCTGCACGCTGTACACGGTGCGCGTGGCCTGCTTCAGTGGCGCCTGCAGCACCGCCTGCGCGACGGCACCGAGCGCCGCGCCCGCCGGCCCGCCGGTGACGGCGCCGATCGCCGGCAGCACGCCGCCGGCTTTCGGCAGCACCTCGATGCGCTGGTCGTACTGGCGCGCCGCGAGGGCGGTGGTTCCGCTGACGTTGATCTCCGCTGCAGGGCCATCGATGCGCAAGTTCGCGGTGCGCGCGTCACCGCCCTCGAAGGCGAAGTCACCGCTCATGCCGTTGAAGGCGAAGCCCTTCTCGAAGAAATCGCTGAAGTCGAGCGTGAGGCGGCGCGGGATCTCGGCGATGGAAACCAGGCCGATAAAGCGCCCGGTGCCCGGTTCGACATCGAGAAGGCGGCCCGCACCAACGTCAACGCGGAGGCTGCCGTCGAAGCGGTCGAGCCGGAAGCTACCCGGCGAGCCCGGCCAGTCGCCGACCATGCGCGACGTCACCGGGCCTTCCTCGACCATACCGGTGAAACCGAGCGCGTCGAGCATGCCGCCCAGGCTGTCGGCGTCGAAATCCAGTGCGAAGCGCGAGCGCGTCTGTCCGCCAATGCGCGTCCAGTCGCCGCTGGCGGTGAGCGTCAGCGCGTCGGAGCGCGTGCTGAAGCGGTCGACATGCATGCCCTCCGGCGTCGGGAACGTGTGGAGGTCGGCGCGGCCCAGCCGCGCTTCGCCGAGACGGAAATCCTCGATCAGGAACTGCAGCGGCGGCAGGCCCGACGGATCGGTCTGATCGACGGCCGGCGCCGATTCCGCGCGGCTGCCGGTCATCGCCTTGGTGTCCACCGGCGGCCAGTGCAGGCGCGCGAAGCGGCCGTCCACGGCGGCGCCTTCAGCGGCCGGTACGCGGATCTCGCCGGCGATGGCCGGGCCGTCGAAGCTCACCCAGAGGCCCTGCGCCTCACGCCGCAACTGCAGGCGGCCTTCGCCGAAGCTGCGGTCGAGCACGTCGATGGCGCCGACCTGCACGTCCACCGACTGCAGGCCGCCCTGCCCACCGCCGCCGTCGCTGGCGGCCGCGACCCAGCCGCCGATGTCAAGGCTCGGCACCTGGCCGCGCACGGCGATGCCAGCGTCGGGAATCGGTGGCGGATCCCCGATGCTGCCGAACTCGGCGACCGCGGCGAACGGGCGCTCGGCGTCCGCCATGCGGCCGCGCAGCTGCATCAGCTGGCCGAGTCGCAACTGCAGGCTGCCGGCGCTGGCGGGGAGAGGGAGGTCAAGGCGCAGCGGCAGCGGCGTCAACGCGCTCTTGCGCAGCGGCGCAGGCAGGCCGAGGCGCGTGCCAACCAAGTCGGAGCGCAAGCTCAGGCGCGCCGGCGGCGGCGGTTCGTCCGCGCGCGCACGCGGCACGTCGACGCGCACGTCCCACAAGCTCTTGCCTTCCAACCAAGGCTGCAGCCACGCCAGTTCCGCGCTGCGTTCAAGCAGCTGCTTCGGCGCCAGCGCGGCCTCGAGCTGCAGTTCGGCCACGTTCGCGGCGTCACGCACCGTGTCACCGACGCGCAGCGACAGCGCGCCGTCGCTGTCACCGTAGCGAACCGGCAGCGCGTCGACGACAAAGCCCTTGTCGGTGAACGGGATCGCGCCGCTCAATCCCTCGAAGGCCACGTTCCAGCGACGGTCGGCGGCGCTGGCATTGTCGAGCGACAGCGTGCCCTCGACCTCGCGCTCGCCGAACTCCCTCTTCAGCGGCAAGCGCAGCCGCAGGTCGACCGCCGCCGGGCCGCTCACCGCGAGTGCATCGACGTTGGCTCTCTGCGGTGCGTACAGCGGGCTCTGCATCACCAACTCACGCAGGCCGTTGGCGTCCCCGCCGCCACGCAGCTGCAGGTCCAACCACGCGACCTTGAAGTCGTCGATGCCGCCCGACGCATCGCCCACGACCGCATCAAGCACGTTCGCCCGCATGCCGGTCAGCGCCATGCCCGGACCGTTGAACAAGGCTTCGCCGTGGAAGTCCGTTGCCTCGGGCCATGCCTCGTTGAACTTCAGCGTGACGTCCTCCAGCGCGACGCGCGCATCGAAACGTCCGCCACCGTTGCGGAACGGCCAGTGGTCGAGATCGCCGCCCATCGCCACGCGGCCGCCGCGCGCGCGGCCGGCCACCAGGGCCATGTCGAGCCAGCGCCGCACCGGCGGCTTCATCGTCGTCTGCAGCCAGTAGCGCTTCGCATCGACCACGTCGAAATCGTCGAGATCGGCCGCGAGGTCAAGCGTCGGTCGGGTGCCGTCGCCCTGCAGCCCGAGCGCGAAGCGCGTCGCGATGCGCAGGCCCGGCGCCTCGATGCCGAGCGCCTCGCTGCCGAGGCCCCAGCCCTCACCGTCGCGCCACAGCGCGAGCTCGCCCTGCAGCGTGAGCGGCAGCACCGGGCCGAACTCCGAAGGCCAGTCCAGGCCCACCGCCGCATCGCCCAGCGCGAACACGCCGCCGTTGGCGTCGAAATCGACGCGACCGGCGAGATCGCGCAGTCCGGGCCGCGAACCGACGGCCGCGACGCTCACGCTCTGCAGCGTCGCCCGGCCGGCCAGCGCCGACGGCGCTGTGGCGGGCACGTGCAGGCCGACGACGGTGCCCGACGGCCGCGCTTCCGCGAGCCAGGCCGCCAGCCCGTCCGGCAGCCGGTTGCTGAGCGCGCCCAGCGCCAGCAGCGGGCCGACGTCGATGCGCTCGGCGTCGACGGCGACGCGCTCGCCGCCGGCCATCCAGAACTTCTCGATACGCTGCTCGCGTGCGCCGTTCGCGAAGGTGCCGCTGGGCACCGACACCTGCCAGCCGCGCGCGTCGACCATCCACTGCGCGGCGAAGCTGGCGCGATCGAACACGACCGGCGGCAGCGCCGTGCCGTAACGCCGCAGCTGCAGGCCGGTGAGCGCGGCATCGAGCTGCACGCGGGCGATACGGCGGTCCTCGAGATCGACCCAGGCCCCCACGCGTCCGCCGCCGGCCAGCGGCTCGACGCCGAGCGCGGCGAGCAGCGGCCCCCAGGCCGGCAGGTCGACCTGCTCGGCACCGACCCACAGGCGGCCGAGGCGGCCGTCGCGCGCCACGTCGGCGCTGAGATCAAGCGGCGCACGCCCGCTTTCCGACCACAAGCGCACGCCGCCGCGCACCTGCGAGCCGCTGACGCGCAGGCGTCCGTCGATACGCGGCAGGGTGTGGTCGATGCCCCAGCGCTCGGCCAGGATGCGCAGCTTCGCGTCCTGCACGCGCAGCTCGCCGAAGCCAGCGAGCACGTCGAAGGGATCGGCGTCGGCCTGCGCTGGCTCCGGCAGGCCGCTCATGCGCCAGCGCCCGTCAGCGTCCTGGTGCAGCGTCAACGACAAGCCGTCGACGCTGAGCTCGGTCAGCGGCATGCCCGGGAACAGGCCCGAATACACCGACACCTGCAGGTCGGCGCGGCCAATCGCGAGCTGCCTGTCACCGTCGCCGACGACCAGGCCGTCGAGCGCGAAGCGCGGGCCCTGCCGCGTCCATCGCGCGTCGATACCTGAGAAACGCACCGGCTGGCCGACACGCTCAGACAGCCACCGCGCCACGTCATCAGGATGTTTCTCGACTGCGGGCAGCATCTGGTTTGCCACCGCCACCAGCACGGCCAGGGCGATTAGCAGTAGCAGCACGCCATAGCCGCCGATGCGGCGGCAGCGACGCCACCAGCGACGCGCGGCGGGGGCCATGGTTTAGGGCCGGCTCACAGCAGGACCACGTCGTACTGCTCCTGGCCGTACTGTTCGTCGGCCTGGAAGCGGATCGTCTTGCCGAGGAACTCCTCCAGCTCGGCGACAGCGACGGATTCCTCGTCGGTGATGCGCGCAACAACGTTCGGCGCGGCGATGACCAGCAGTCGTTCGGCCTCGAATTGCCGAACCGCACGGGTGACCTCGCGGAAGATCTCGTAGCACAGCGTTTCCGGCGACTTCAGCATGCCGCGGCCGCTGCAGGTCGGGCACGGCTCGCAGAGCTGGCGTTCGAGGCTCTCGGTGGTGCGCTTGCGGGTCATCTCCACGAGACCCAGCGGCGAGAAGTCATAGGTCGTCGTCTTCGCATGGTCGCGCGCCAGCGCCTTCTCCAGCGTGCGCAGCACCTGGCGACGATGGTCCGCGTCGTGCATGTCGATGAAGTCGATGATGATGATGCCGCCGAGGTTGCGGAGCCGGAGCTGGCGGGCGACGGCCTGCGCGGCTTCGAGGTTGGTGCGGAAGGCGGTTTCCTCGAGGTTGCGCTGGCCAAGGAAGGACCCGGTGTTGACGTCCACCGTGGTCATCGCCTCGGTCTGGTCGACCACGAGGTAACCGCCCGATTTCAGCGGCACTTCCTTCTGCAGCGCGCGGGAGATCTCGTCTTCCACACCGTTCAGGTCGAACAGCGGCCTCTCGCCCGCGTAATGCTCGATCCGCCCAGCCAAATCGGGCATGAACTGGCCCGCGAAGCGCAGCAGCCGTTCATGCGTTTCGCGGGAATCGACCAGCACGCGGTCGATCTGGCTGCTCATCATGTCGCGCAGGGCGCGCATCGGCAGCGAGAGGTCCTCGTAGATGCGGGCGCCGACGGGCGTGCTGGCGCTGGCCTCGCGAATCAGCTGCCAAGCCAGCCGCAGGTACGCCACGTCGGCCTCCAGCGCGTCACGATCCAGCCCCTCAGCGTTGGTGCGGACGATGAAGCCGAGGCCACTGCCCTCGGCCAGTTCCGTGACCAGCGACTTCAGACGCGCACGCTCCGCGTCGTCCTCAATGCGCGCCGAGACGCCGATCACCTTCGAGTACGGCAGCAGCACCAGGTAACGCGACGGGATGCTGACCTGGGTGGTGAGCCGCGCGCCCTTGCTGCCGATCGGGTCCTTCACGACCTGGACGACGATCTCCTGGCCCTCGTGCACCAGCGAGGTGATGGACGGCGGTGGCGCCGACGGGCCGAGCTCCTCGCTTTCCGACGGCTGCACCTGCGGCACGCGGACGATGTCGGAGGCGTGCAGGAAGGCCGCGCGTTCCAGCCCGAGCTCGACGAAGGCGGCCTGCATACCGGGCATCACCCGCTGCACGCGCCCCTTGTAGAGATTGCCGACCACACCGCGGCGCAGGCTGCGTTCGATGTGCAACTCCTGCAGCATGCCCTGCTCGGCCAGTGCGACACGGGTCTCGCGCGGGGTCACGTTGATCAGGATCTCGGCGCTCAAATCGTTACTCCATGGCGGCGCAGCAGCGCAGCCGTCTCAAACAGGGGCAGACCCATCACGCCGCTGTAGCTGCCGGAGAGATGGGTAATGAACGCGGCGGCGCGGCCCTGGATGGCGTAGGCACCGGCCTTGCCCTGCCATTCGCCGGTGGCCAGGTAGGCGTCGATGGTCGCCTCGTCGAGCGACGCGACGGTGACGTCGGACCGCGATGTGGCCGAGGCCTCGCCGCCAGCGTGCACCAGCCAGACGACGGTGCCGACGACGTGCGTGCGCCCGGACAGCTTCCGCAGCATGCGCGCGGCGTCCGCGGCGTCCGCGGGCTTGCCGAACACCTCGTCGTCGAGGATCACTTCGGTGTCTGCGGCGAGCACCCAGGCGCCGGGGGCACCGACGACCTTCAGCAGCCCCGCCCCGGCCTTCTCGCGGGCGACGCGATTCACGTAGTCGAAGGCGGGTTCGCCGGGCTGGCGCTGTTCCGGCACGTCGACGTCGAGGAGTCCGGGTTCGAGGCCAAGCTGCTGGAGCAGCGCACGACGACGCGGCGATTGGGACGCGAGATAGAGCATGGCCCAAGCATAGCCGCGGGGCATGGCGGCGGGCAGGCCTTGCGGCGGTGCCGCACGCAAGCGGCGCGCCGAGGCGTTAGCCTTGCGCCATGGATCGGTCGTTCCCCCAGCGCCTGACGCGCGTCGTCGCTGCCCCACTGCTCGGCCTGCTGCTGCTCTGCGGGGCGGGTACGGCGCTGGGCCTGAGCGAGGATCGGCGCTTCAGCGACTTCGCCATCGACAACTGGACGGTGGCCGACGGCCTGCCGCAGGTCGCGGTGCAGAGCCTCGCGCAGGATGGCGACGGCTACCTATGGGTCGCCACACAGTCGTCGATCGCGCGCTTCGACGGCGTGCGTTTCGAGCCTTTCGACCGCCGCCGCACCGGCGGCATCGACACCTCAATGGCGGAGACCAGCTACCGGGCCCGCGATGGCGACGTGTGGTTCGCGAACCGCACCGGTGCGCTGCGCCTGCGTCGCGACCGGGTGTCGCATGTGGCGGCAGCGGGCACCGGCGTGCCGGTGCAGGCCATCACCGAATGGCCGGTCGGCCGCATGCTCTTCGGCACCGCGCGCGGGCTCTACGAACGGGACGGCGATGCCTTGGTGCCGGCCGGGCTGGAGGGTATGGACATCGGCGCCCTGCTCGCTGACGGCCCGGTGCTGTGGATCGGCGCGCGCGGCCGCCTGCTGCGCCGCGAGGGCGAGCAGACCCGAAGCATCGCCCTGCCCGGCGGTGAGGACCTGCGCGTTACCCACCTTCTGGCCGACGGACCTCGGCTCTGGATCGCGACCCCGCGCGGCCTCTGGCGGATGGACGGTGACCGCGCGCCGGCGCCGTTCGCGCCGACCCCCGAACTGGCGCGCCTACCGATCGAAACCCTGTGCACCGACAGCGGCGGCAGCCTGTGGATCAGCACCGCGCCGCGGCTGTTCCGCCTGCGCTCGAACGGTAAGCTGGACGCCATTGCGGACAGCCAGTTCGTCCGCAACCCCTGGGTGAACGCCTGCTTCGAGGACCGTGAAGGCAACCTCTGGCTGGGCAGCCAGACCGAAAGCTTGTTCCGCGCTTGGGACGGCCTGGTGTCGCGGCTCACCGAGCAGGACGGACTGGCCGATCCCTTCGTATGGGCGCTGGAGGACGACGGCCAGGGCGGCGTGCTGGTCGGCACCAACTCAGGACTGTCGCGCTGGCGCGACGGCCGCATCGACACGCTGGTGCCTGGCTCCGCCCTGCCCGATGCTGCGGTCTACGAACTCGCCCGGCTCGACGACGACCGCCTGTGGATCGGCACCCGTGGCGGCCTTCGCGAGCGTTCGAAGGGCACGCTGCGGCTGCCGGCCGGCGCCGAGGCGCTGGAGGGCGTGCAGATCAACGCGATCGTCCCCGCCGTGGACGCGGTCTGGGTGGGAACCACCAACGGGCTCTACCGCTCGACCGCCCGCGATGGCCTGCGTCCGGTCGGCGAAGGCGCATTCGAGGGCTCGGCGCTGCGCGTGCGCTCGCTACTGCCGCTCGACGACCGGCGCGTGCTGGTCGGCACCGAGGACGGCCTGCGTTACGTCGACGGCGCGCAGGTGAGCGTGCCGGACTGGGCGCGCGCGTTGCGCGGCCGCATGGTCAGCAGCCTGTTGCGCCTGCCCAACGGGATGCTGGTTGCCGGCACGCTCGATTCCGGCCTGACCCTCGTCGCTGGAGAACGCGCCATCACGCTCGACGACGCCCTGCCGACGCTGAACGCGTGGACGCTGCGCACGCACGACGGCTGGCTGTACGTGAGCTCGACTGAAGGCCTGTACCGACTGCCGCTGTCAGCGCTGCCCGACCCGACGACGATCGCCGATGCGAGTGCCACCCGGGCTGCCGACCTCGGCGTGACCTGGGTGCTGTCGATGGCGGGCCGCAACCAGAGCGGCCAGCGCGCGCGCTGCTGCAACGGCGGCGCGCGGTCGCGCGCGTTGCTCGTCGATGGCCAGCTCTGGCTGCCGTCGATCTCCGGCGTGCTGCGCGTCGATCTCGACGCCATCGGCAGCGGCGGCACCGAACCGCTGGTGCACGTTGAAGCGGCGGTCCACGGCGAGACCCGCCACCCCGCCGACGCCGGCCCATTGGTCCTCGACGGCGAACTGCGCGACCTGCGCTTCGACTTCACCGCCCCACACTTCCGCAGCCCGCGCGCGATGCGCTTCGACTACCGCCTCGATGGCTACGACCGCGAGTGGATCGACGCCGGCGACCGTCGCAGCGCCTTCTACACGAACCTGCCACCGGGCGAATTCCGCTTCCGCGTGCGGGCCCGCGACGACTTCGGTAAGACCGTGCAGGCCGGAAACCCGCTCGATATCCGCGTCGTGCCGCGCTGGACCGAGCGGCCGGCCGTGCGCGTGCTGGCCCTGGCGGTCGGGCTGCTGCTGCTGGTGGCCGGCGTCGTTCTGGGGCAGCGCCGCCAGCGCACCCGTACGGAACGCCTACAGGCCCTGGTCGATGAGCGCACCGCGCAGCTGCAGCGCGCCAACGAGCGCCTCGAACAAGCGAACGCGGTGCTCGCTGTGGAGAGCCAGACCGACACGCTCACCGGCCTGCCGAACCGGCGCGCGGTGTTTCAGCAGATGCCAGCGATGCTCGCGCGGCATCCCGAAGGCGTGGTGCTGGCCTTGGTCGACATCGACCACTTCAAGCGCGTCAACGACGACTACGGTCACGCCGCCGGCGATACCGTGCTGCGCGATTTCGCCAATTTCCTGCGCCGGGCGACGCGCGAAGGCGACCTGCTGGCGCGCTGGGGCGGCGAGGAGTTCATCGTGGTCTTCGGCGGCCTGCGCGAAGACGCCGTCGCCGCACGCATCACCCGCCTGCTCAACGACGGTCACAGCCTGAACTTCGACCTCGGCACCGACCGGCCGCTGACCGTGACCTTCTCCATCGGCTGGACCCGCCATCCGCTGGGCACGACCGCGCAGTCCGACTGGGCGCACGCGCTGGAGCTCGCCGACGCCGCGCTTTACCAGGCCAAGGCCGGCGGCCGGAACACCTGGGTCGGACTGACCGCCGGCCCGAACATGGCCGGCGCCGCGCTCGACGGCCACCCGGGAAAGCGCATCGGCGAGCTGATCGGCGAGGGCCGCCTGCAGTGGCTGAACCTGAAACCGCGCCTTACGCCGGTGCCGCGCGAGGGCCGCAGCGCCTGAGCGGTGCGCCTCAAGCGCGGTGGTAGGGGTGGTTGCCGAGGATCGAGCAGGCGCGGTACAGCTGCTCGGCCACCAGCAGGCGCACCAGCATGTGCGGTAGGGTCATCGGGCCGAAGGCCCAGCGTTCGTCAGCGCGCGCCCACACGTCCGGCGCATGGCCCTCCGGGCCGCCGATCAGGAAAGCGAGGTCCCGCCCCTGCTGGCGCCACGCGGCGAGGCGTTCGGCCAGCTGCTCGGAGCTGTAGGGCTTGCCGCGGCCGTCAAGGGCGACGACCCAGGCGTTCTTCGGCAGTGCGGCGAGTACGCGCTCGCCTTCGTCATGCATCGCGCGGGCGGCATCGCGGCCCTTGCCACGCATCCCGGGGGCGACTTCCACGAGTTCCAGCGGCAGCTCGCGAGAGAGGCGCTTCGTGTAGTCGGCGTAGCCCTCAACCACCCAGGCGGGCGGCCGTTCGCCGACGGCGATCAGCTTCGCTTTCAGGCGCTCAGACTTCCGGCGGCTGGTCGCCGACCGTCCACAGGCGCTCCAGCGCGTAGAACTCGCGGACGCGCGGCAGCATCACGTGCACGATGACGTCGCCGAGGTCGACCAGTACCCATTCCGCTTCGCGCTCGCCTTCGACGCCCAGGGGCTGATAGCCGGCCTGCTTCGAAGCCTTCACCACTTCGTCGGCCAGCGACTTCACGTGGCGGGTCGAGGTGCCCGAGGCGATCAGCATGTAGTCGCAGACCGAGGTCTTGCCGCGCACGTCGATCTCAACGAGGTCCTTGGCCTTGATCTCCTCAAGGGCGCCAATGGCGAGCTTCAGGAGGTCGGCGGGGGCCGGCAGCGGATTCGGGGGCTGCGGCTTGATGACGTGCTGCGGATGCGACAACGGGGCGGTCCTGGATGGGCTGAGCGGCAGTATAACCCCGCCCCTCCACCCTCAGCCCGGCGGCGCGTCGCCAATCCTGACGGCATACAGACCACGCGCGGCGATCAGCGCAGCCACGGCCGCAGGCAACCCGTACGGGGGACGGCGGCCAGCCACCGCCTCGCGGACGGCGGTCGCGCTCTCGGGCTGTAGCGGCAGGTCGAGCACGGCCACGCGGCCGGCGGGCGACGACTGGAAATCGGCGGCGTCGGTCGCCCAGCGGCCGGCCAGCGCCTCGCGCAGCTCGGCCGTGAGCCCCTCCAGCACGCTACCGGGCCGTCGCGCGACCAGCAGGTGGGCGAGCGACGGCAAGGCCTGCCACTCGCGCCAGCCGGTCAGGCCGAGGAAAGCGTCGGCGCCGAGCACGAAGCCGAGCGGGCGGGTTTCACCGTGCTCGCTCCGCCACTCGCGCAGGGTGTCGACCGTGTAGCTCGGGCCGTCGCGCCGGCCCTCGCGAGCGTCGATGCCCCAGCGACCCGGCGTGGGCGGCGGCTCGGCGGCCAGCGCGGCCCGCAGCAGGTCGACGCGGTCGGCGAAGCTGGCCCCGGGCACGCCGCGATGCGGTGGGTCGGCGGCGGGTACGAAATCGAGGCTGGCGGCGCCTGACGCCGCGAGTGCGGCGCGAGCAACCGCGAGATGCCCGAGGTGGATCGGATCGAAGGTGCCGCCGTAGAGCAGGTGCAGGCTCACTTCGCCAGCAGCGCCGTCGCGGCCCGCGGCCGCGCGACCGCCAGCAGCAGCCGCTCCAGCGCACGCCAAGCGTCGCCGCTGGCGCGGCCCTTGGCCATGCGCTCGACCTCGCCAACCGAAATCGCGAAGCGCTCCCACGAGGACGGCGGGTGGCGGTCGAGGGCGCGCTTGTACTGCGCCATCTTCGACTCCCACAGCTTGGCCTCCCGCATCTCGGCCATCACATTGCCGCCGCGCGCCTGCACCGCGGCGAAGCCGGCGATCTTGGTGATCTCGCCGAGCGTCCAGCCGAGCAAGCCGGCCACCTGCTCGCCCTCCCCGCGCAGGGCGGCGAGGATGCGCGGCACACGCGCGGCGTCACCAGCGAGTGCCGCGTCGACCAGCTTGAAGACGTCATAGCGCGAGGCCTCGGCGACGAGCCGCTCGAGGGTGTCGAGATCGATGGGACCCGCGTCGCGCTCGATCAGCAGGGCGAGCTTGTCGATCTCCTGCGCGGCGGCCAGCAGGTTGCCTTCGACGCGCTCGACGAGACGCTCGAGTGCTTCGGGCGTGGCCACCAGGCCGTTGCGACGCAGGCGCGCGGCCAGCCAGTCGGGCAGTTCATGGGCTTTCAGCGGCCACACCGGCACCAGATGGCCCGCGGCGGTGATCGCTTCGCTCCACTTACCGGCGTGTTGGCGGCTCCAGTCCTGCGCGGTGATCAGCAGCACGGTGTCCGGCGGCGGGTTGGCGCAGTAGTCGCGGATCGCCTCGCTGCCGTCCTTGCCGGGCTTACCGCTCGGCAGACGCAGGTCGAACAGGCGTCGGCTCGCGAACAGGCTCAGCGACGCCAGCCCCTGAGTGAGGCGGTTCCAGTCGAAGCTGCCTTCGGCGTCCAGCACTTCACGTTCACCGTAGCCCTCGGCCTTCGCCTTCTCGCGCACCGCGTCAGCGCACTCCTGCACCAGCAGGGGCTCATCGCCGGCGATGAGCAGAACGGGCGGCAAGGGCTCGCCCGCCACACGTTTCAGGAAGGCGTCAGGGCGGAGCTCGGCCATCAGCGGAAGCGCCGCGTCGCCATCAGTCGGCGCGCAGGGCGAGGTCGACGCGGCGCAAGATCGCCGCTTGCATGTCACGGCGCAGCTCCTGCTGCACGATTTCCTGCTCGCCGGGGTTACCAAAGCTTTCGGCGGCTTCGTAGACGTAGTCGCGGGTGAGTTCGACCGTCTGCTGCTCGAGGCGCTTGCCGCCGGCGGCGTCGACCAGATCGAACGTGACGCGGTAGCGCGTTTCAATCTCGCGCACGGCGACGAAGGCGTCGACCGAGATCGGCCGCGTCTCCCAGGTTTCCGCGGTGATCGCGAGGCGCGCAGCACCATCCGCGGCTTCGGTCGTATCGGCGCCGGCCCGCTGCAGCGAGCGGCGAAGGTCGTCGGCCAGCGGGCTGTACGGGTCCGTCGCGGTGACGGCGATGGCGCCGAAACCTTCCGGAACCTTCAGCGCACCGCGCGGGGCGAAGCCGCAGCCGACAGCGAGCGCGGCGGCGAGGACGGGAACGAGGAAGCGAGCGCGCATGCGGGTCATCCAACGACGATGTTGACGATCTTGCCCGGAACGATGATGACTTTCTTCACCGTCTGGCCTTCGATGAACTTCAGCACGTTCGGTTCGGCCAGCGCCATCGCCTCGATGCCGGCCTTGTCGGCGCTGGCGGGCACCTCGATGGTGCCACGCAGCTTGCCGTTCACCTGCACGGCCAGCGTCAGCGAGTCGCGCACCAGCGCGACCGTGTCGACGGCTGGGAACGGCAGCGTTTCCAGCACCGTCTCCGGATGGCCCAGCGTCTGCCACAGCGCGTGGCTGGTGTGCGGGGTGATCGGATTCAGCAGCAGGGTGACGGCCTCGAAGGCTTCCTGGCGCAGCGCGCGCGCCGCATCCCCGGCCTCGTCGAACTTCGAGAGCGCGTTCAGCAGCTCCATCACCGCGGCGATCGCGGTGTTGAAGCTGTAGCGGCGTGCGTAGTCGTCCGTCACCTTCTGGATGGTCTCGTGCAGCTGGCGGCGAATGGTCTTGCCGGCGGGCGAGAGTGCCGCCGCGTCGAGCTTCGGCGCGGGGCCGGCGTCGACGTGCTTCTGTACCTGGTTCCACAGCCGGCGCAGGAAGCGGGCCATGCCCTCGACACCCGACTCGTTCCAGTCCAGCGACTGCTCCGGCGGCGCGGCGAACATCGAGAACAGGCGCACGGTGTCGGCGCCGTAGCGGTCGACCATCACTTGCGGGTCGACGCCGTTGTTTTTCGACTTCGACATCTTCTCGGTGCCGCCGATCGTCACCGGCTCGCCGTCGGCGCGCAGCTTGGCCGCGATCACGCGGCCGCGCTCGTCACGCTCGACCTCGACGTCGGCGGGGTTGTGCCAGTCCTTCGAGCCGTCAGCGTTCTCGCGATAGAAGGTCTCGGCGATCACCATGCCCTGGCAAAGCAGGTTCGTCGCCGGTTCGTCACTGTCCACGTAGCCGGCGTCGCGCAGCAGTTTGTGAAAGAAGCGGAAGTACATCAGGTGCATCACGGCGTGCTCGATGCCGCCGATGTACTGGTCGACCGGCAACCAGTACTTGGCGCGGTCGTCGAGCATGTCGGTGGCGCCCGGGCAGCAGTAGCGCGCGTAGTACCAGGAAGACTCCATGAAGGTGTCGAAGGTGTCGGTCTCGCGCTCGAAACGCTGGCCCTTCGCATCCGTGACCTGGCGCCAAGCGGGATTCGACTTGATCGGCGAGGCGACACCTTCGAAACGCACGTCCTCCGGCAGCACCACCGGCAGCTGCTCTTCCGGCACCGGATGGGCGTTGCCGTCGGCGTCGTAGAGCATTGGGATCGGGCAGCCCCAGTAGCGCTGGCGCGACACGCCCCAGTCGCGCAGGCGGTAGTTCACGCGGCGAGTGGCCTTATCGCCCAGCAGCTCGGCGGCTTTGTCGAAGGCGGCCTTGTAGCCGAGACCGTCCATCGCGCCGGAGTTGACCGTGCGCAGGGTCGGGGCGGTCTTGTCGCTGTACCCCTCCTGCCAGCGATCCGTTGTCCACTCGACGCCGTCCACCGCGATCACCTGGGTGATCGGCAGGCCGTACTTGGTGGCGAATTCGAAGTCGCGCTCGTCGTGACCGGGAACGGCCATCACCGCGCCCGTGCCGTAACCCATCAGCACAAAGTTGGCGACCCACACCGGCACCTTGGCGCCGCTGATCGGGTGGAGGGCGAACAGGCCCGTGGCGATGCCGCGCTTTTCCTGCGTCTCCAGCTCGGCCTCGGACACGCCACCCTGCTTGCAGCCGGCGACAAACGCGGCGACTTCCGGGTTCAGCGCCGCGGCTTTGGCAGCCAGCGGGTGCTCGGCGGCCACGGCGACGTAGGTGACGCCCATCAGCGTGTCGGGGCGCGTGGTGAAGACCATCATCGGCTCACGTTCACCTTCAACCGCGAACGCGATCTCGAGGCCTTCGGAGCGGCCGATCCAGTTGCGCTGCATGGTCTTGACCGACTCCGGCCAGCCCGGCAGCGCATCGAGACCGTCCAGCAACTCCTGCGCGTAGTCGGTGATCTTCAGGAACCACT
>JBOFQO010000330.1:0-3720 GCA_051660925.1 Silanimonas sp.
CGCTGACCGACGGCGCCTCGGCCTGCCTGCTCGCCTCGGAAGAATGGGCAGCGTCGCGCGGCATCGAGGTCCAGGCCTACCTGCGCGACGCGCAGGTGGCCGCGGTCGACTTTGTGCACGGCGACGGCCTGCTGATGGCACCGGCCTGGGCGGTGGCGCAGATGCTGGCGCGCAACAACCTCACCCTGCAGGACTTCGACTTCTACGAAATCCACGAGGCCTTCGCCGCGCAGGTGCTGTGCACGCTCAAAGCGTGGGAATCGCCGGAGTTCTGCAAGAACAAGCTCGGTCTCGACGCGCCGCTCGGCAGCATCGACCGCAGCAAGCTCAACGTGGTCGGCAGTTCACTCGCCCTCGGCCATCCGTTCGCCGCGACCGGCGCGCGCATCGTCGCGACGGCCGCGAAGCTGCTGAAGCAGAAAGGCTCAGGCCGCGCGCTCATCTCGGTCTGCACCGCCGGCGGCATGGGCGTGGTGGCGATCGTGGAGCGCTGAACGCCGCCGCGGGCGTGCAAGGTCGCCGCACCGCCACGGCCTCGCGGAAGCAGCTCAAGGCGCGCCGTACTCATCGAGCGGGTCCCGCACGGCCCAGCCGAAGGCCGTCAGTGCTTTCTGAAACTCGCCATCCAGTGGCGCCTCGACCTCGATCGTGCGGCCGTCGGTCGGATGCGCAACGCCGAGCCGCCACGCGTGTAGCAGCATCCGGTGCACGCCGAGATGCCGACGGAACATGCGGTTGCGCGCGCCGTCGCCGTGGCTGGTGTCGCCGATCAGATGGTGGTGGCGGTGCTTCAAGTGCCGGCGGATCTGCCGGAAGCGTCCGGTGTGCGGCGTGCATTCGACGAGCGCGAAGCGCGACTCGGCGTGCTCGCCGTAGGGCCACGGCATCGCGCCGGTGGCGATCACGCGGTAGGCCGTCTGCGCCGGCTTCTTTTCCGGCTTGCCGGGGCCACCGTCGAGCGGATGGTCGATAAGGTCTTCCACCGGCTCGGGCCAACCGCGGCAGACCGCAAGGTAGGTTTTCGTCACCGAGCGGCCCATGAACTGTTCGCCGAGCGCGCGCGCGCTGTCCTTGTCGAAGGCCACCAGCAGGCAGCCGGACGTCGCGCGATCAAGCCGATGGATCAGGCTCACCGGCCGCCCGAACTGCGCGCGCAGGCGGTCGGCGAGGAAGTCGCTCTCGCCGCGCGCCAATCCGCTGTCGTGGGCCATCAGCCGCGCGGGCTTATCGACGACAGCGAGGCGCTCGTCGGCGAACAGCACCGGAATCGACAGATCGTCCGCATCCCTCGCGCCATCGCCCGCTGATGTGCCGAGCGCGGCGTCGTCGCGCGGCGTCACGTCCGCCGCGGCCAGGCCGCGGCGAAGCAGGCCAACGCCCCCATGCCGGTGATCCAGGTGGCGGTGCGGACGCCCAACCAGGCCGGGCCGCCGACGTCGAAGCCGAACAGCACCGCGGCGGTGATCATCAGCCCCGCGCCAAGGATGGCGTACACCGCCGCGCGTTGGTTCACCGCCGAGATGCGCGCCAGCTCGGCGATGTCGCGTGAGTCGATGTGGATGCGGTGCTTGCCCTCCACTTGCTGCGACAAGAAGCCGTGGATCAGCCGCGGGAACTCCGGCGCGCGGGTGATGATCTCGGGCAGGCGCTTCTTGAACTCGTCCGCCAGCCAGGCCGGGCTGTAGCGCTTCTTCAGGATCTCCGTGAGCACCGGCTGCGCGACGGCCCAGATGTCGAGCTTGGGGTCGAGGTGGCGTGCGACCCCCTCGATGTTGAGCAGGGTCTTCTGCAGCAGGATCAGCTGCGGCTGCAGCGTGAGCTCGTACTGCTGCGCGGTCTTGAACAGCTTGACCAGCACCTCGCCCAGCGAGATTTCCGCCAGCGGCCGTGTGAAGTAGGGCTCGCAGACCGCGCGCGTCGCCGCTTCCAGATCATCAAGACGCAGGTGCGCCGGCATCCAGCCGGCTTCGACGTGCAGCTCGGCGATCCGGCGGTAGTCGCGCTGGAAGATCGCCATGAAGTTCTCGGCCAGGTAGTACTGATCGTTGCTCGAGAGCTGGCCCATGATTCCGAAATCCAGCGCGATGAAGCGCGGGTTGTCGCGGCGCGCCGGGTCGTCGTCGACCCAGATGTTTCCGGCGTGCGCATCGGCATGGAAGAAGTTGTCGCGGAACACCTGGGTGTAGAACACCCGAACGCCCTTGGCGGCGAGCTTGCTGCGCGAGATGCCGGCGGCTTCGAGCGCTGCGACGTCGTCGGACGGGATGCCGGTGACGCGCTCCAGCGTCAGCACGCGTTCGTGCGAGTGCGTCCAGAACACCTCGGGCACGTAGAGGTCATCGCTGCCCAGCCAGAAGCGTCGCAGTACCGAAGCGTTCGCGCCCTCGCGCTGCAGGTCGAGTTCGCCGCGCAACGTGGTCTCGATCTCGGCCACGACATCGCGCGGGCGGATCTTCTCGGCGCGCGGGTGTGTTCTGGCCACCACGTCGGCCAGCGCCTTGAGCAAGGAGAGGTCGGCGTCGATCTGTGCGTCGATGCCGGGGCGCACGACCTTGACGACGACCGCGCGGCCCGCCGAGCCGTCGGGCTCGCGCAGTCGCGCCGCGTGGACCTGCGCGATCGACGCGGACGCCAGCGGCGTCTCGTCGAACTCTGTGTACAGCGTGTCGATCGCGCGGCCGAGCTGCGCCTCGATGATGCGCCGCGCCTCCGCGCCGTCGAAGGGCAGCACGCGGTCGCGCAGCAGGGCCAGCGCATCGGCCATGTCCGGCGGCAGCAGGTCGCGACGAGTCGACAGGATCTGCCCGAACTTCACGAAGATCGGGCCGAGCTCCTCGAGCGCGGCGCGCAGGCGTTCGCCGCGTGGCACGTCCGAGGTGCCGCGGCCGAGCGGGCGCAGCACCCAGCGCAGCTTCGCAAAGGGCGTGCCCTCAAGCAGCGCGTCGAGCCGGTGTTTGAACAGCACGCGGACGATGCGCAGCGCGCGCAGCGGAGCGGCGATCATCCGCGTTCGCCCGCCGCCGCGTGGCGCGCGAGGCGCGCCGCCAGCCGCTCAACGCGGTCGCGGACGGCGTCGACCTCGTCGAAGAACGCCTGCTGCTCGGCCTTGGG
Organism: Silanimonas sp.; assembly: GCA_051660925.1. GTDB lineage: Bacteria > Pseudomonadota > Gammaproteobacteria > Xanthomonadales > Xanthomonadaceae > Silanimonas. The sequence goes on from JBOFQO010000330.1 coordinate 3,112, forward strand.
GATGAGGTCGCGCGATTCCTCGGTGAGGAACTCGGCGCCGGCCTTCGCGAACGCGCCGGCTTGCACGCGTGCCTCGCGCAGCGCTGCGCGCACGGCCTTCGCGATCTGCGGGCCGATCACCGGCCCGAGCGTCTCGGCGAAGGGCTGCTCCCAGTCCGGGTCGAAGCCCTCGGCCAGGCGCTGCAGCCGGCGCGCCAGCTCGGCGTCGCCGCTGATCCGCACCTTGCCCACCGGCGTGCCGCTGCCCTTGAACATCGGCAGCTGGCCGAGCAGCGCGCCGATGCCCGCGCGCACCGACAGGTCAGGCTCCTCGCCCTGCACCGGCCCCACGCGCAGCGCCTCGCCGTCGACGCGCACCTCAAGCGCCAGCGGTGGCGATTCGACGTGCAGCTGCAGGCGTTGGCCGTCGAGCGGCACCAGCGCGGCGCGCGTTTCCGGGTCGAGCGCCAGCGCGCGGTTCAGGGCGGTTTCGAGCAGGCGGCCGGCGAGCGGCTTCAGTGCATCGAACGGAGAGCGGGGAGCGGTCATGCCGCGATTCTAGCGGGCGGGCGTCGTCGGGCCGTCGCTACGGACTCAGCAGGAAGTTCAGCAGATTGTTCTGGAAGTATC
>JBOFQO010000331.1:0-2479 GCA_051660925.1 Silanimonas sp.
AGCTGCGTCTCGTCAAGCGCGTCATCGCCGATCTCGACCTCGACGACTCGCGCTTCCCCCCGCGCCAGGTGGTGTGGTGGATCAATGCGCGCAAGGACGAGGGCCAGCGCCCCGAGCACCTCCAGATCGGCGCCGGCGACTACATGGGCAAGGAGATGCTGCGCGCCTATGCCGAGTACGAGGTGCGCTGCCGACGCGCAGGGCTGGTCGACTTCGCTGAGATCCTGCTGCGCGCGCACGAGACCCTGCGCGACCACGAGGCGCTGCTGGCGCACTACCAACGCCGCTTCACGCATCTGCTGATCGACGAGTTCCAAGACACCAACGCCATCCAGTACGCCTTCGTGCGACTGATCGCCGGCGAGCGCGGCCAGGTGTTCATCGTCGGCGACGACGACCAGGCCATCTACGGCTGGCGCGGCGCCAAGGTGGAAAACGTACAGCGTGTGCTCGCCGACTACCCCGGCACGCGAACGGTCAAGCTCGAGCAGAACTACCGCAGCACCGGCACCATCCTCGCGGCGGCGAACGCGGTGATCGGTCACAACACCGACCGCCTCGGCAAGAACCTGTGGACCGAAGCCGGCGACGGCAACGCCATCGACGTCTACGCCGCGTACAACGAGATGGACGAGGCGCGCTACCTCTGCGAACGCATCCGCCAGCACGTGGCAGCCGGCGGCCGGCTCGCCGATTGCGCCGTGCTCTACCGCAGCAACGCGCAGTCGCGGGCCATCGAAGAAGAGCTGCTGAAGACGCAGATGCCGTATCGCGTGTACGGCGGTCAGCGCTTCTTCGAGCGCATGGAAGTGAAGGACGCGCTGGCTTACCTGCGCCTGTTCGCCTCGCGCGCCGACGACGCCGCCTTCGAGCGCGCGGTGAACACGCCGCCGCGCGGCATCGGCGAGAAGACGCTGGACGAAGTGCGCCGCGCCGCCCGCGAGGGGGCGGAGCCGCTGTGGAATGCCGCGCGCCGCCTGTCGGAAAGCGGCAGCCTCGCCGGCCGCGCCCGCAACGCGCTGAAAGGCTTCCTCGACCTCGTCGACGGCCTCGCCGACGAGGCCCGAGACCTCGACCTGCCCGCACAGGTCGAGAAGGCGATCACCGATTCGAAGCTGCGCGAGCACTACGACAAGGAAGGCAAGAACCAGCTCGACTCGCGCATCGACAACCTCGACGAACTGGTGTCGGTGGCCAGCCGCTACGCGCGCACCGAGGACGTCGACGAGGACATGCCCGAGCTGATCGCCTTCCTCGGCTACGCCGCGCTCGAAGCCGGCGAGTCGCAGGCGCAGGTCGGCAGCGACGCGGTGCAGCTGATGACCCTGCACACGGCGAAGGGCCTCGAGTTCCCGTTCGTGACGCTGGCCGGCGTCGAGGAGGGCCTGTTCCCGTCGATCCGTTCGACCGAAGGCGACCGCCTCGCCGAAGAGCGCCGCCTGGCCTACGTCGGCATCACCCGCGCGCGCGACCAGCTGCTGATCACCTGGGCCGAATCGCGCCGCCTGCATGGGCAGGAGCTGCTGGGTGCGCCCTCGCGTTTCCTGCGCGAGATCCCCGCGACGCTGCTGCGCGAAGTGCGGCCGAAAGTCGCCGTATCGCGCGCGGCCGACGTCGGCCACTGGAGCGGCGAGAACGTGGTGCAGTACGCCGACACCACACCACTGAAGGGCTTCAAGCTCGGTCAGCGCGTGCGGCATCCGAATTTCGGCGTCGGCGTGCTCAAGAACGCCGAAGGCAGCGGCAACCACGTCCGCGTGCAGGTCGATTTCGAGAACGGCGGCGCGAAGTGGCTGGTGCTGGCGTATGCGCCATTGTCGGCCGCCTGACGGCTGCCGCGGCGCCGCTGTCGGCGGCCGGATCGGCGCGCCTCACGCCCAGACGTCGTTCTTCGCGGTGTAGGCACCGCCGGCCTGGCCGGTGTTCACCACGCCGCGCGGCTCCACGAGCATGACGTGGCATTCGTTGGCGGCTTCGGGGCGATGCTCGACGCCTTTCGGCACCACGCACATCTCGCCGGCCTTGAGTTCGATACGGCGGTCGCGGAACTCGATCGCCATCTCGCCGTGCAGCACGATGAACACCTCGTCAGTGTCGTCGTGCGAATGCCAGACGAACTGGCCCTCGAACTTCGCCAACTTGAACTGAACGTCGTTCATCTCAGCGACGACGCGCGGCGACCAGTGCTCGCCGAAGGTGGCGAGCTTCTGGGCGAGATTGATCGGCGCGGCCTTCACTGCGCGCCCGGCGACCCAACGACGCCATCGAGGCGGCCGCGGATCGCCTCGTCGGCCTTCGCGTCGGCGTTCAAGGCCGTGTACTCGACGCGCGAGCGGAAGCCCGGGCCCAGGGCGTTGCCGGCGGCGCCGAAGACGCGGACGCTGAGCTGGCCGATCACCATCTCGCTGCTGCGGCCGTAGTACTGCAGCTGCTGGGTGCCGGTCTGGTCGAAATTGACGCGGATGACGCGGTCGGCGCT
>JBOFQO010000332.1:0-3982 GCA_051660925.1 Silanimonas sp.
AGAGCTTCAATGCCGATGTTGCGCATGAGCTGCGCACACCACTCGCCACGCTGATCGGCGAAACGGAGCTGGCCCTGGCCCGCGATCGCCCGGCCGAGGACCTGCGCGAAACCTTGCACTCCAACCTTGAGGAGCTCCATCGCCTGCGCGGCATCGTCAACGACATGCTGTTCCTGTCGCGCGCGGATCGAGGAGCGGAAGCACGCCGCGAGCCCGTGCCCGGTGTCGCTGTGCTCGCAGCGGAAGTCGTCGAGTTCCACGAAGCGGCGATCGACGAGGCTGGAGTCCGCGTCGACATCGACGGCGACGCGGCGTTCGATCTCGATGCCGCGCTTGTCAAGCGCGCGCTGTCCAACCTGCTCGGCAATGCGCTTCGCTTCGCAGAGCGCGGCAGCACGGTTCGGATCCGCATCGCGCTCGCTATCGATGATTCGCTAGTGCTGACAGTGGACAACGCCGGGCCGCCGATCGCCGACGACGAAGCGCCTCGGCTCTTCGAGCGCTTCTACCGGAGCGCGGCAGGGCGGGAGCACGGCCTCGGTCATGGCCTGGGCCTCGCAATCGTCGCTGCCATCGCTCGCATGCACCGCGGTGACGTCGAGGCCCGTAGCCTTTCAGGGCGAACAAGGATCGGCTTCACGGTTTCGCGACGCTCCACGCTGGGCGACCTGCGCTAGACAACGCTTCCGCAACGCTCCGTTCACTCCGACACCCTTTGTCGCTGCTCGCAGCGGCGACATGCTGACGCGCTCTCGTCGTGCCTTCGACGACACCGGATTGCCGCCCCATGTGGATCGTCCTTTACGCCCTGCAGCGCAAGTACTCGATCGGCGTTCTCGCGATCCTGCTGCTTCTATTCGGCATCCTGTCGATGCGGCAGATGTCCACCGACGTTCTGCCCGAGGTGGAAACACCGTCCATCAATGTCATCTGGACCTATCAGGGTCTCAACGCGGCCGAGATGGCGTCGAAGATCACGACGTTCGGTGAGACGGTGATCCTCAACAACGTCGACGACGTGCGCGAGGTGCGGTCCGAGACCCTGTCCGGTGTCGCCGTCATCCGCGTCGACTTCCAACCGGGCGTCGCAGTTGATGTCGCTCTGTCGCAAGTCACCGCGGTGTCGCAGACCATCCTGCGGCGCATGCCGCCGGGCGTGTCGCCACCGCTCATCGTGCGCAACATCCAATCCAGCACGCCGATCCTGCAGCTCGTGCTCTCGTCCGACACGCTGACCGACGGCGCGCTGTTCGACTACGCCCGGCTGCAGCTTCGCGCGCAGATCCAGGCCATTCCCGGCATACGGTTGACGCTGCCCTATGGCGGCGCAGCGCGGCAGGTCATGGTCGATCTCGATCCGCTGCGTCTCAGCCAGTACGGCCTCACCGCCGCCGATGTCGCCGCCGCCATCGCACGGCAAGCCCCGACGCTGCCGTCAGGCGCGATTCGGGAGGGTTCGCGCGAGATTCAGATCACGCTCGACGCCAGCCCGGAAAGCGTGGCGGGTTTTGCCGACCTGCCCGTCCGCCAGGGCGCCAGCGGCGTGGTCTACGTGCGCGACGTCGCCACCGTTCGCGACGGCGAGGCGCTGCAAACCAGCCTCGCGCGGCTGGACGGCAACAACGCGGCGATCGTTTCGATCATCAAGCTCGGCGGCGCATCGACCGTGGACATCGTCCGCGCCATTAACGAGCGCCTGCCGCAGATCCGCGCCTCAGCACCGGACGGCCTGCGCATCGAGCCGATCTTCGACCAATCGGTGTTTGTCGAAAATGCCGTGGCGCACGTCCGCTTCGAAGGCCTCATCGTCGGCCTGCTGGTCGCGCTGGTGGTGCTGCTGGCGCTCGGCTCATGGCGCTCCACGATCATCGTGCTGGCCTCGATCCCGCTCTCACTCCTCGCGTCGGTGGTGGGGCTGCACCTGCTCGGCCACACCTTCAACGTGATGACGCTGGGCGGATTGGCCCTGGCGATCGGCATCCTCGTCGACAACGCCTTGGTCGAGATCGAGAACATCAACCGTCATCTCGACATGGGCAAGCCGGTGCGACGGGCGATCATCGACGGCGCCCAGCAGATCGTGTTTCCGGAGTTCGTCTCGACGCTGGCGATCTGCATCGTCTTCATGCCCATGTTCCTGCTCACCGGCACGTCGGCCTACGTGTTCGCGCCGTTGGCGCTGGCCGTGATCTTCGCGATGGCCGCATCGTTTCTTCTCTCGCGCACGCTGGTGCCGACGCTGGCCCTGATGCTGCTGCCCGCCGACCGAGCCAGCCGTGCGACCCAGGCGGCTTCGCCCGGCCTGCTGCTGCGCACGAATCACCGAGTGGAGCACGGGTTGGACGCCCTGCGAGACCGCCATCGCGCGCTGCTGGCGCGCGGCTTCGCCAAGCCGCTGCCGCTGCTGTTGGCTGCGGCCACCGCGCTGGCACTGGGCGCAGTGTTGGCGACGTCGCTGGGTCGCGACTACTTCCCACGCACCGACGCCGGGCTGATTCGCCTGCAGATTCGCGCCGAGGCGGGCACGCGCCTCGAGGACACCGGGCGCGTCTTCGCCGAGGTGCAGACCCGCGTGCGCGAGGTCATCCCCCCCGCGGAGCTTCGTGTCATCAGCGAGGTGATCGGCGTTCCCGATGCCATCAACCTGGGCTGGGTGCAGAGCTCCGTCGTTGGGAGCTTCGAAGGCGAGATGCTGATCCAGCTGGCCGATGGCCACGCGCCGACCGCGAAACACTTGGCAGCGATCCGGCAGATGCTGCGGGCGGAGTTTCCGCAGTTGGTGGCCTTCGCCCTGCCGGCGGATGCGACGAGCATGACACTGGCGGGCGCCGCCCCGACCGACTTCGAAGTGCGCTTCATCGGGCGCGACGTGCCGGGCAACCTGCTGCTCGCCCGTGAACTGATCGAGCGCTTGGGTGAGGTCGACGGTGCAACGGACGTGGGCCTGCGTCAGGTGTTGAACCTGCCCGAATACTCGATCCGCATCGACCGCGACCGCGCTGCAGCACTGGGAGTTGAAGCCGATGCGGCGGTGCGCGCGGTGCTTGCCGCGCTCGGCTCGTCGGGCGCCGTACAACCGGTGTTCTGGGCCGACCCGCGCACCGGCAGCTCGAACCCGGTGCAGCTGCAAGCCCCACCGCTGTCGCTGGAGCGCATCGACGCCCTGATGTCAGCCCCGGTCGGGCGTGCAGCGGACGGCACGTCGGTGCCACTGTCGGCGCTGGCGACCGTGATTCCGCGGCAGGTGCCCGCCAGTGTCGGTCGCGTCACACTGACGCCGACCTTCAGTGTCTTGGCCAATGTCGAAGGTCGAGATCTCGGTGGCGTGCTTGAAGAGCTCGAGGCCATCACCGACACGCTGGCGCAGCGGCAGCCGCCGGCGAACCGCATCGAACTGCGCGGTCAGGCCGAGGCGATGCGCTCGGCCTACGCGGAGCTCGCTGGCGGCCTCGCGTTGGCCGCGGTGCTGGTGTTCCTGGTGCTGGTGGTGAACTTCCAGTCGTGGTCGACGCCGCTGATCGCGATGTCCGGCCTGCCGGTCGCAGTGGCCGGCTCGGTGACCGCGCTGTTCTTGCTGCAGACCCCGCTGAGCGTGCCGGCGCTGATGGGCCTGCTGATGGTGATCGGCGTCTCTACCGCGAACAGCGTGCTGGTGGCGAGCTTTGCGCGCGACCGCATGCTCGAAGGTGCCCGTGCGGCCGAGGCCGCGCTGGACGCCGCCGCCACCCGGCTGCGCCCGGTGCTGATGACCGCCGGCACGATGATCGTCGGCCTGATCCCGATGGCGCTCGGCGTCGGCGAGGGCGGCGAGCAGAACGCGCCGCTGGGCCGCGCCGTCATCGGCGGCCTGCTGTTCGGCACCGCGGCCACGCTGGTGCTGGTGCCGCTCGCTTTCGCCCGCTTCGCCCGCGCGCCGCGCGCCGAGGCCCACGCCCCACTGGAGCCCCCCGCATGACCCCGTCCACACCGCGCCGCCGCGCCG
>JBOFQO010000333.1:0-12402 GCA_051660925.1 Silanimonas sp.
CGAGGATCGCCGCCGCCGTGCTGCGGCCGATGCCGGGCAGGGCGGAGAGGGCGTCGATGTCGTCGGGAAGCGAGCCGCCGTGCGTCGCGACGCAGACCTTCGCGGTGCGGTGCAGGTTGCGGGCGCGGCTGTAGTAGCCGAGTCCCGACCAGAGTGCGAGCACCTCGTCTTCGGACGCAGCGGCGAGTGCGGCGAGGTCCGGAAAGCGCGCGAGGAAACGTTCGAAGTAGCCGATGACCGTCTGCACCTGGGTCTGCTGCAGCATCACCTCGCTGACCCAGACGCGATACGGCGTGCGTGGGTGCTGCCACGGCAGGTCGTGGCGACCGTGCACGTCGAACCATGCCAGCAGTCGCGCTGCGAACGAGTGCGCGTCCGCGGCGGATGGGCTGTCCAGCGTCGCGCTCATCGCTCGCCCTCCGATGCTGCGTCGCCGAGGTCGATGCTGACGCCTTCGAGGCGCACGCCGTCGACATCGACCGCGGGCAGGGTGGTGCGTCCGTCCAGCGGCGGCAGCGCGGCGGCATCGGCGTCGTCCAACCAGGCCAGCACCTGGTCCGGCACGCCGCGGGCGTCGACGCGGACCTCGTCGCGGGACAGGGACATCGAGAGTTCAGCCGCGAGCGCCGACTCGCCGCGCTGCGTCATGGTGAAGGCGATCGGCGTCGTGCTTGACGACAGCGGCGATGGCAGCGTCGGCCAGCGTTCCGGCCACGAGGCAATGGTGCCGGTGGCATCGAGCGTCCAGGGATCGAAGCGCAGCTGCCCGGTGGCAGCGACGGTCGGGACCGGGCCACTGCCGGTGAGGTCGAGCGCCAGCGATTCGAAACGCAGCGGATCGGCCTGTGGCATAGCCCGAAGCCGGATGGCGAGGTCGAACGGCGTCGGCGCTGCGGGCGGGCCGGGGGGTTCGACGTCGTCGTCGCCATCGGCCGCAGCCAGCGTGACGCGGCCGCTCACGTCGAGCGCCATCGGCTCGCCGACGGCGAAGCGCGGCATCGTCAACGCGATGTCCGTCGCCGACCCGCCGGTCCAGCGCAGGCGCCCGCGGCTGATCGACAGCTCGTCAAGCTGCGGCAGCGCGTCCGTGTCGCCGGCGGGCTGCGTGTTCCACCACGCCAGCGCGGCATCGACATCGATGTCTGGAGCGACGAGACGCAGCGCGTCGACCCGCAGGGACTCGCCGCGCAGCGTCGACCATGGCACGGCGATCTCGAGCGCTTCGGCGGCGAGCAGCGTGCGTTCCTGTGCATCGCGCACGCGTAGGCCGGGGAGGGATAGCCAGGGCTGTGGCCGCCAGCGCAGTGCCGGTTCGCCGTCATAGGACCATTCGAGTCCGGTCGCCGACCCGGCCAGCGCCACTGCCAAGTCGGCGACGCGGCGGGCGGTGAACCACCACGGCGACGACAGCGCCGCGACGAGCAGGACGAGTAGCAGCAGCCCAACGACGATGAGGCCGCGGCGCAGCGCACGGCGCGGTGGGCGAGGCGCTGCGGTGCCCTCCGGCGCGGCGGGCGGCACCCGGTTCACGAAGCGGCGCGCTCCGCGCCGAGCTCGGGCAGCAGGGCGTCGACGAAGGCTTCGGGATCGAACACGCGCAGATCCTCCATCGTCTCGCCGAGACCGACGAAGCGGATCGGCAGGCCGAATTCACGCGCCAGCGCGAACACCACACCGCCCTTGGCGCTGCCGTCGAGCTTGGTCACGACGAGGCCGCTGACCTTCGCTGCGGCGAGGAACTGCCGCACCTGGTTGACGGCGTTCTGGCCGGTCGTGCCGTCGATCACCATCAGCACCTCGTGCGGTGCGCTGTCGTCGAGCTTGGCCAGCACGCGCGCCACCTTCGAGAGCTCGGCCATCAGCCCCTGCTGCGTGTGCAGGCGGCCGGCGGTGTCGGCGATCAGCACGTCGAGGCCGCGCGATTTCGCGGCCTGTAGCGCGTCGAAGATCACTGCCGCGGCGTCGGCGTTCTGGCCCTGCGCGACGACCGTGACGCCGTTGCGTTCGCCCCAGACCTTGAGCTGTTCGACTGCGGCGGCGCGGAAGGTGTCGCCGGCGGCGAGGGCCAGCTTGAAGCCCTCCTTCTGGAAGCGGTGCGCGAGCTTGCCGATGGTCGTGGTCTTGCCGACGCCGTTGACGCCGACGGTCAGGATGACGAAGGGCGCCTTCGACGCGTCGATGGCGAGCGGCATCGCGACCGGCCGCAGCATCGCCAGCAGCTGCGCGCGAAGGTGGCGCTGCAGCGCGCGCGCATCTTCGAACTCACGGGCGCGCATGCGTCGCCGCAGGTCCTCAACCAGCGTCTCGGTCGCGGTTACGCCGACATCGGCGCCGAGCAGCACGGTCTCGATCTCGTCGAGCAGGGCATCGTCGAGTTTCGGGTTCGAGGAGAACAGGCCGCGCAAGCCGGTGGCGAAGCGGCTCTGGCGCAGCTTGCCCCACCAGCCGGAGGGCGCGGGCTCGACCAGAGACGGACCGATCGCCTCAACGGATGGCTGCCGAGTCGTTGTCGCGTCGATGGGCGGCGGCTGCGTTGCCGGCTCGGCCGTCGCCTCGACCACGGGCTCGTCGCCCGGTGCCGGCGAGGTCGTCGGTGTAGGCGTCGTAGCAGGGGTGGCCTTCTTCTTGAACCAGTCGAACATCATCGCGGGGGAGGCGCGGCATCGCGCAGAATGGACGCGGAGTTTACCACCCGCCCTTGGAACACCCCGATGAAACCGCGCGCCACCGTCGTGCCCGCCGCCGCTGGACAGGTTCGCCTGATCGGCGGCGCATGGCGTGGTTCGAAGCTGCCGGTGCCCGCGGTCGCTGGCTTGCGTCCGACCTCCGACCGCGTTCGCGAGACGCTGTTCAACTGGCTGCATGGCGAGATCGCCGGCGTCCGCGCTCTTGATCTGTTCGCCGGAACGGGGGCGCTGGGCTTCGAAGCGGCGTCGCGCGGCGCTGCCTCGGTCGATCTCGTCGAAAGCGCGCCGATGGCCGTCGACGCGCTGCGCCGCGCCGCCGCGCGCTTGGGGCGCGACGGCAGCGGCGGCGCGGTCCATGTCCATGCGCAGCCGGCGCTCGCCTTCCTTGGCGGCCATGTCGGCCCGTGGGAGCTCGTCTTCGTCGACCCGCCGTTCGCTGCCGGTCTGTGGCCCGAGGCGCTGGCAGCGCTCGCGCCGCGACTGGCCCCGAACGCCCTGATTTACGTGGAAAGCCCCCTCGCGACGCCGCCTTCGGTGCCCGCGGTGTGGGCCTTGCAGCGCGAAACCACGACCCGGGACGTGCGTGCCGCCCTCTACCGGGCCGTGTCAGGCTGAATTGCTACACTCGTCCGGTCCTGTCTTCGTGGCCCGGCATGTCGACCCGTCACCGCATCGCCCTGTATCCCGGCACCTTCGATCCGATCACCAATGGCCACGCGGACCTCGTCGCGCGTGCCGCGCCGATTTTCGAGAAGGTCATCGTCGGCGTCGCCGGTAGCACCGGGAAGAACCCGGTCATGCCCGTTGAGCAGCGCGAAGCCTTGGCTCGCGAGGCTCTGGCCCATCATCCGAACGTCGAGGTGCGTGCCTTCACCGGCTTGCTGGCCAACTTCGTCCGCGAGTGCGGCGCCGGCGTGCTGCTGCGCGGCCTGCGCGCGGTGTCGGACTTCGAGTACGAGTTCCAGCTGGCGAGCATGAACCGACATCTCATTCCTGAGGCCGAGACGCTGTTCCTGACGCCGGCTGAGCAGCACAGCTTCATCTCATCGACCCTTGTCCGCGAAGTCGCCCGCTTGGGCGGCGACGTCTCGGGCTTCGTTCCCCCGGTCGTGGCGCGCGCCCTTGAGGCCCGCTTCCGCAACCCCTGATCCCGCATCCACTAGGAGACCACCATGAATCGTTTCGCCCTGCTGGCCGCTTCGGCGGCACTCGCGCTGACCCTGACGGCTTGCCAAGCCGACGTTGGTGACGAAGACGAGGAGGCCAAGCCGGACGCCGAGCCGATGGTGCTGGTCGCGCCGACGAGCAGCGACGACGCCGAGTGGAAGAACTATCTCGGGCAGGTGATCGGCAACAACATGGAAGGCATCACCGAGCGCACGTTCAACTACTACCTTCCGGTGAACACTGATCCTGCCGAAGTGGATGGCCCGTATTCGCGGATGATGATCGACGTGCGCACCGTGCTGCAGCGCGGCGTCCTGCCGGGCAACATGCTGAGCTTCTCGTCGCCGAACAGCACGATGATGGCCGACCTGATCGTCGAAGCCTTCGAGGACGAGTCGATCCAGGATACGGCGCTGAAGGGTTCGCGCGTGCTGTTCATCGGCGAGTCCAAGGACGAATCGCGCGTGCGCCAGGCGGCCCTCTCGGCGGGCGCCGATTTCCGCTTTATCGAAGCGAAGTAAGCCGTCGATCCCGGCGGGCGCGTGCCGTCCGCCGAGGCTCCGCACCATGGCCTTGCGCATCCTCGAAACCTGCATCAACTGCGATGTCTGCGCGCCAGCGTGCCCGAACGGCGCGATTTCGCAGGGCGAGACGATCTATGAGATCGCCCCGTCGAAGTGCACCGAATGCGTCGGGCACTTCGACGAACCGCAGTGCATGGTCGTTTGTCCGGTCGAGTGCATTGAACTCGATCCCGCGCACCTTGAATCCAAGACCGAGCTGCAGTGCAAATTCGAAGCGCTGCAGCGGGAGATGGCCTGAATGTCGCTTCGTCCCCTGTTGATCGTCGCGGCACTGGTGTTGGGCAGCGGGCAGTTCGTCATGCCGCTGCAGGCGCGGGAAACGTCGGCCGTCGCGGCCGTTGCCGCGCCCCCGGCGGGCCAGCGGCCGGACGGTGCCGCCATCGCCAGCGCCAACGCGCAGGCCACCGACGCCGGCATCGAGGTGCTCCGCAACGGCGGCAACGCTTTCGACGCAGCGGTGGCGGTGAGCGCGGCGCTGGGGCTCGTTGAGCCAGAGAGCTCCGGCATTGGCGGCGGTGGTTTCTTCCTGCTGCGCCGCGCCAGCGACGGCAAGCTCGTGTTCGTCGACGGCCGCGAACGCGCGCCGTTGGCGGCCACGCGTGACATGTACCTCGACCCGGCGACTGGCGAGCCGCGGCCGCGACAGACGATCGATGGTCCGTTGGCGGCGGCGATCCCCGGCCTGCCGGCGGCGCTCGTGCATGTCTCGAAGACCTACGGCCGCCTTCCGCTGGCCGAGGCGCTGGCGCCGACCGTCCGCATGGCCGAGCAGGGCTGGATCTTCGGCGATAAGAACCTCGCGATGATGGGCTGGCGTGAGGCCGCGTTGGCCGCGGATGCCGGCGCCGCGCCGCTGCTGCTCGTTGACGGGAAGATCCCGGCGGTGGGCACACGCATGCGCAACCCCGACTACGCCGAGGTGCTGAGGCGCCTCGGGCGCGACGGCTTCGACGGCTTCTACCGCGGCGACATCGCGAAGCGCCTCGTCGATGGCGTGCAGGCCGCCGGCGGCATCTGGACGATGGAGGACCTCGCGCAGTACCGCGTGGTCGAGCGCGAGCCGCTGGTGTTCACGCATCGTGGCAATGCCGTCATCACCGCACCACCGCCGTCCTCGGGTGGCATCGCGCTGGCGCAGACGCTGCAGATCCTCGACGGCTACAACTGGGCGAAGCGCAGCGAGCTTGACCGCCTGCACTTGCGCATCGAGGCGATGCGCCGGGCGTATCGCGATCGCGCGGTGCACCTCGGCGATCCGGATTTCGTCGACGTGCCGGTCAACCTGCTGGCTAGCCCCGCGTATGCGGCCGGGCTACGCGCCGGCATCCACCCGGAGAAGGCCACGCCGAGTGCGATGCTTCCGGGGATTACTGCCATCGAGCGGCCGGACACCACGCATTTCTCGATCATCGACGCCGAAGGCAACATGGCGGCCGTGACGCAGACGGTGAATTTGCCCTACGGCAACGCCATGGTGGTGCCGGGCACCGGCTTCCTGCTCAATAACGAGATGGATGATTTCTCCGTCAAGGCCGGCGTGCCGAACGCTTTCGGCCTGGTCGGCGACGATGCCAATGCCATTGCGCCCGGCAAGCGCCCGCTGTCGTCGATGACGCCGACGATCGTGATCGGCGATGAGCAGGCCGCCGTGCTCGGCACGCCGGGTGGGAGCCGCATCATCAGCATGGTGATCCAGGGCGTACTTGCACTGGATGCGGGCGCCACGGCGCTGGAAGCGGCTGCGCAGCCGCGCGTGCACCATCAGTACCTGCCCGATGAGGTCTCGATCGAAAAGGACGCGCTGTCGCCCGAGCTGCGCGCCGGGCTTGAGGCCCGCGGCCACGCCATCAAGGAAGAGCCGCGCACCTGGGGCAACATGCAGGTGGTCGTCTGGCACTTCGACGACGGCGAGGTCGAGGCCGGTTCCGACCCGCGCTGGAAGACGGTGGGCAAGGGCAGCACCGAGGACGGAGGCATCTTCCGATGAGCGCGACCAGCGACGTCCGCCTGTGGTCGATCCTGGGCAATTCGCAGCGCCTCGACGGCGGCGCGATGTTCGGCAACGTGCCGCGCGCGATGTGGTCGCAGTGGATCGCGCCCGACGAGCAGCACCGCATCCCGCTGGCCTGCCGCGCGCTGTTGGCGAAGAATCTGGCTGGCAAGACCGTGCTGTTCGAAACCGGCATCGGCGCCTTCTTCGAGCCGAAGATGCGCGAGCGCTTCGGTGTGGTCGAGTCGAACCACGTGCTGCTCGATTCCCTGCGCGAGGCCTCGGTCGCGCACGAGGATGTCGACGCCGTGGTGCTCTCGCACCTGCACTTCGACCACGCTGGCGGCCTGCTGGCCCCATGGGTGGAAGGCCAACCGCCGCGGCTGCTGTTCCCGAACGCGACCTTCATCGTCGGCGCCGCGCATTGGGCGCGCGCGAAAGCGCCGCACCCGCGCGACCGCGCCAGCTTCATCCCCGAACTCGCCGGCCTGCTCGAAGCCTCCGGCCGGCTCGAGGTCGTCGACGGCGACCAGAGCCGCGCTCTGGGCGAGGCGGTGCGCTTCCACCACAGCGACGGCCACACGCCGGGCCTGATGCTCGCCGAGATCGTCGGTGAGAACGGGCAGGGCGGCGTGGTGTTCTGCGCCGACCTGATCCCTGGCCGGCCCTGGGTGCACCTGCCGGTGACCATGGGCTACGACCGCTCGCCCGAGCTGCTGATCGACGAGAAGCGCGGCTTTCTCGACGACATGCGGACGCGCGGCGTGCGTCTCTACTTCACGCATGACCACGGCTGCGCGATGGCGCGCGTCGTCCGCGACGACAAGGGCCGCTACGGCACCACCGACGAGCACGAGACGCTGGCCGGCGAGCCGCTGACGGCCTGAGCCCCGCGGCGGAACGGCACTCCCCCAGTCACCTGCACCCCACCCCGAGGACACCGTCATGCGCACCGCCACGCTCCGGCTTGCCGCCGCCCTGCTGCTCGTGCTCGCGATCTCGCCACAGGCCTTTGCCGCCTCGTACGGCGCACCGATGCCGGAGGGCGATGCGATGCCGGTGACGCAGCTGATCGCCCAGGCCGAGCAGCACAGCGGCCACACGATGAAGTTCAGCGGCCGCATCACCCAGGTCTGCCAGGCCAAGGGCTGCTGGGTGATGCTGGATGCGAACGGCACCGGCATCCGCGTGAAGACCGGGCACGAGTTCTTCCTGCCCAAGGACGCGACCGGCACGGCCGTGGTCTATGGCGAGCTGACGCCGGTCGAGCTCAGCGCGGACCAGGCCAAGCACTACAACGACGAGAGCGGCGGTGGCATCGAGGCTGGCCGCGAGTGGCAGATCCTCGCCACCTCGATCGTCATCGAGCCCTGATCCACTGGGCCCCCGTCCCGCTGAACCGACATCGCCATGCGTCCTGACTCCGTCCTCGCCCGCCGTCGTTTCCTGGCCCTGTCCGCCGCGACCGCAGGCGCTGCCGCACTGGGGCTCTCGCCCTTCGGTCGCCTGCTGGCGCAGGCCGGCCTGCCGCGCGGCCGCGTCGCCGGTTTCGGTGCGCTGGCGCCTGTGGCCGACGCCACCACCGGCCTGCCGCTGTTGATGCTCCCGGAAGGTTTCAGCTACCGGACCTTCGGCTGGGGCGGCGAGCCGATGAGCGACGGCGTGCCGACGCCGACGCACCACGACGGCATGGGCATCGTCCATGCCGAGGGATCGCGATTGACGCTGGTCCGCAACCACGAGTGCATCGGCGAGCGCGCTAGCTTCGGTACCGCCGGCATGACCTACAACCCAGAGGTTGACGGCGGCACCACGACCCTGGTCGTCGATGCCGGCAGCGGCGAACTGTTGGAATCCCGCGCGTCGCTGTCCGGCACGCTGCGCAACTGTTCCGGTGGCATCACGCCCTGGCGCAGCTGGCTGTCCTGTGAGGAGCAGGTTCTCGATCGCGGTCGCGCCGTGCTGGACGAGCGCGTGGTCGACCTGAAGCATGCGCATGGTTTCGTGTTCGAGGTGCCCTTCGATGCGGCCTCGAAGGCCGAGCCCCTCGTCGCCATGGGCCAGCGTGTGCACGAGGCTGCTGCCGTCCACGTCGCGACCGGCGACGTGTACTTGACCGAAGATGCCGACCCGCACGCCGGTTTCTATCGCTTCGTCCCGACCGTGAAGGGCGAACTGCAGCGCGGCGGGACGCTGTGGATGCTGAAGGCCGAGGGCGCCGACGATCTGCGCCGCGGTCATCGCGTCGGCGACCGCTTCAAGGCCTCGTGGGTGGGCATCGAGCACCCGGAGCGTGGCGTCGGGCCGGAGGGCGGGACGGATGGCAACGTGCGCGAAGGGTTGGCGAACGGCGGCAGCGCGTTCATCCGGCTTGAGGGCTGCTACGCCCAGGGCGACACGATCTATTTCACGTCGACCAGCGGCGGCGATGCCGGCTGCGGCCAGGTCTGGGCTTTTGATGCGAAGGCCTCGGAGCTGCAGCTGGTGTTCGAATCGCCGGCGCAGGAAACGCTGTACTACCCCGACAACCTGGCGATGTCGCCGCGTGGTGGCCTGGTGCTGTGCCAGGACAGCTACCGCAAGGAAGCGCAGTGTCTGTTCGGTTTGACGCCGCAGGGCGGGATCTTCGAGTTCGCGCGCAACAACGGCGTCTACGACGGCCAGCGCGGCGTCACCGGCGACCTACGCAACAGCGAGTTCGCCGGCGCTTGCTTCTCGCCGGACGGCCGCTGGCTGTTCGTTAATGTCTACACGCCGGGCTTCACCGTTGCCATCACCGGACCCTGGAAGGAAGGACTGCTCTGATGCTGACTGGCCTCTACGCCGCGCTGTGCGCCCTCTTGGTCTTCGCCCTGTCGCTGCGCATCGCCCTGCTGCGCAAGCGCCTGCGGATCGGCATCGGCGACGGCGGCGACGCCGGGCTGGCGCGCGCCATCCGTGCACAAGCCAATGCCATCGAGTATGTGCCCCTATTGCTGGTGATGCTGCTGATCGCCGAGAACAACGGCGCCGGCGTGGCCTTCGTGCACGCCTGCGGTGCCGGGCTGCTGCTCGCGCGCGTGCTGCATGCCGTCGGCCTGTCGGGCTCGGCCGGGGTGAGCTTCGGGCGGTTCTGGGGAATCCTGCTGACTTGGGCTGTGCTGCTCGTCCTCGGCGGCCAGCTGATCTGGACCTTCCTCCAAACGATGCGCGTCGCATAGTCGGCTTCAACCGCCGATGCCGCGCTCAGGCGTCGACGAGGTGGCGCAGGTCGGTCAGGTACTTCTCCAGCGAGCCGGTGTTGACCGCGACGACACGCTCGCCGCGCTTGAGCAGTCCGCGGTCGAGCAGTTGCGGCAGGGCCGCCAGGCAGGCCGCGCCCTCGGGGCTGATCCAGTGCCGGCGCTCGCGCCATACGCGCTGCAGCTCGGTGGCGGTGTCGGCTTCCGAGACCGCGACCGCCGCGCCGCCGCTCTCGCGGATGATCTGCAGCACGCGGAAGTGGCCGACGCCGCTGGGCACGTTCAATCCGGTCGAGATCGTGTGGCCGGCCGGCAGGGCCGTGGTGTCGTTGGCGCCGGATTCGAAGGCGCGCACCAGCGGTGTCGTCGCCTCGCTCTGCACGCAGAGCATCCGCGGGCGGCGCGAGTCGATCAGGCCGAGGGCTTCGAGTTCGTTCCAGGCCTTCCACATGCCGAGCACGCCGGTACCGCCGCCGGTGGGGTAGACCACCGCATCGGGCAGCGACCAGCGCTTGCCACCATCCTTCGGTTCGGCCATCTCGAGGCCCAGCGTTTTCTTGCCTTCGATGCGCCAGCCCGGTTCTTGGAAGGTCGCGACTGAGAACCAGCCCTGCGGGATGTAGCGCTCCTTCAGGAACGCGCCCGCCTCGCGGATGGTCGGGCCGACGAGTTCGAGCGTGACGCGATCAGGGTGCTTCTTCGCGGCCGCGGCCACGCCGCCCAGGATCGGCAGCGGCGTGTCCTCGGGCATGGCGACGACGACGTCGAGCTCGCCGGCCAGCGCGTAGCGCACCAGCGCATCGCCGGCGTTGCCCTGCGTCGGCACCGCGAGTTTCTTCAGGCCCAGACGCCGCGCTTGCGCGACGGCCATGGTCATGCCGCGATCCTTGAAGCTGCGCGTCGGGTTGCCGCCGAAGCCGGGCCAGTGCTGGCCCTCGTCCTTCAGCCACAGCGAGAGGTCCGCCGCCCTCGCGACGGGGTGGTCGCGGTAATCGAGTTCGGGCGTGTGGCCTTCGCCGAGCGCGACGACGTATGCGGCATCCGTCGGGTCGGTGATGTCGAGCGCCAGCAGGCCGCCGAACCGCCACAGGTCCTTGCGCGACGGGTCGTACCACGCGGCGTTCGGTTTCTCGCGGGCGAGGCGCTCGAGGTCGAGCAGCATTTCGACCGGCCGGCCGTCGACCGGGTCGAGGTTCATCGCGACGTCGTGCGGGTATTCGACGCCGGAGACGAGACCGCGCAGGCAGCGGACGTAGGACATCAGCGACCCCAGTCGGCGCGCAGCACGGCGGCCAGCGACTCGAAATCGACGTCAATGCGATCGGCCGTCGCAGGCTTTGCGAGCAGGGCGGCGAAGGCCGGCGGCACCGTGGGCGGTGCCGTCAGCAGCGGTCCGACGACGTCGAGGAACTTGGCGGCATGCGCCGTGGCAGCGACGGCCCAATCGCGGGTGTCGCCGTTGTCGCGCAGGTCGTCGAGCACCGCGAGGCCGCAGGCGGTGTGCGGGCAGGGCGCGATGCCGTGCCGCGCTTCGGCGGCCGCGACGGTCGTGCGGATGCGGGCGTCGTCGATGCGCTGCACGCGGATCATCCGGCGCGCCAGGACCTCGTCGCCGCCGGCCAGCCAGCGCAAGCGCTCGAAGTTACTTGGCGCGCCGACGTCCATCGCGTTGGCCAGCGTCGGAATCGCATCGCGGCCCCGGTACGGCGCGCCATCGAAGAACTCCGACAGCGTCGGGTTCGCGTTTGTTGCCAGCACGACCTCGCCGATCGGCAGGCCCATCGCGCGGGCCACCAGTGCGGCCAGCGCGTTGCCGAGGTTGCCACTAGGGATGATGAAGTTCAGCGCGCGCCCGTGTCGGCGCTGGAAGCGCAGGGCGTGCATCGCGTAGTAGCCCATTTGCGGCAGCAGGCGGCCGAGGCTGATCGAATTTGCCGTCAGCAGCGGCACCTCGGCGCGCAGGAACGCATCGCCGAGCGCCTGCTTCGCCAGCCGCTGGCAGTCGTCGAAGCTGCCGGCCACGCGCAGCGCGCGGACGTTGCCGCCAAAGGCGCCGAGCGAGTGCGCCTGCGCCGGCGACACCTTGCCCTCGGGGTAGAGGATCAGCACGCGGAAGCCCGCGCGGCCGTGGAAGGCCGCACCCACCGCCGCGCCGGTGTCGCCGGAAGTCGCCACCAGTACGGTCTGCGCCGGGGCAGTCGCCGCGGGAGCAGTGGCCTCCGGTGGATCCTGCGCTCGCAGCGCCGACAGCGAGGCGGCAAGGAAGCGCGCGGCGAGGTCCTTGAACGCCGCCGTCGGGCCGTGGAACAGCTCGAGCAGGTGGTCGTTCGCGCCCTTCAGCGCAACGAGCGGAATCTCGAAACACGCGGCCTCCGCGCATAGCGCCGGCAGCTTGGCGGCCAGCGGATCATCGCCGAGCAGTGGGCGCAGCAGGGCAGCCAGCGTGTCTGCAAGCCGCGCATCAGAGATCGCGGCGAGGTCGTCGGTGGCGAAGCGCGGCAGGCGCTCGGGTACGTAGAGCCCGCCGTCCGGAGCGAGGCCGGCGCCGAGCGCAGCGCTGAAGGGCAGGGCGGACGACGCGCCGCGGGTGGAAACGAAGTGCATCCGGTCAATCCTGGGGGTCGATGAGGCCCGCCGCCGGTCCGGCGACGGGCGAAACGAGGATGGAGGCGGCAAGCCCGGCGTCGGCGAAGGCGCGCTGCATCGCGGCGCCGCCGGCTTCCGCGGCGGCGCGGCCGCGGAACCACCCGAAC
>JBOFQO010000334.1:0-4150 GCA_051660925.1 Silanimonas sp.
GCGTCGCAGCGATCGGTGTGGATCGTCCGCTTCTCCGAACCCGCCCTGGCCTCGTACGCCGGGAGCAGCGTCCAGCATGCGGGCAAGGCTCTGGCCGCGACCTCCCCGGCGATCACCGGCGCAACGCGGCTTGATGTCGCATCGCCGGCTGCCGTGGCCTACCGGCAGGAGCTGGCGCAGCGCCGCGAAGCGCGCCTGGAAGCCGCGTCGGCGCGGCTGGGCCGGCCTTTGGAGCCGATGTTCGTCTACGACGCGGTGCTGAACGGCGTGGCGCTGGAGCTGAGTGCCGTGGAGGCCGCCGAGCTCGCCAGCCTTCCGGGCGTCGCCGGCGTGGAGCGCGAGCGCATTGAGGAGCTGCAGGACGACGTCTCCACCGCATGGATCAACGCACCGGAGGTGTGGTCGGGCGTAGCCGGTGTGGCCTCGCGCGGTGAGGGCGTCGTTGTCGGCATCATCGATTCGGGCATCAACCCGACGCATCCGTCGTTTGCGGCGGTGGCCCCCGTGGACGGCCATTCCCACGCCAATCCGAAGGGTGGATTCCTCGGCCTCTGTGCCACGGCGGCAGCGACTTGCAACAACAAGCTGATCGGCATCTGGGACTTCACCACCGGCAGTGGCGATGAGGAAGCGAACACCGGTATCGACCTCGACGGCCATGGCACGCACGTCGCGGGCACGGCGGTGGGCAATGCAGTGAACATCGCGCGCAGTTTCCCCAACGGCGCTCAGCTGAGCTATCAGATCCGCGGTGTTGCGCCGCGGGCCAACCTCATCACCTACAAGGCCTGCGAGGACGGCTGCGCCAGCAGCTGGACGCTGGCTTCGCTGAACCAAGCGGTGCTCGACGGCGTCGACGTCATCAACTACTCGATCGGCGGCGGCAACGTGAACCCGTGGACGAGCAGTGGCGCGCTGGCGATGCTCGACGCGCGCAACGCCGGCATCGTCGTCGTCGTCGCCGCTGGCAATCGTGGTCCGGATGTCGGCACGGTCAGCAGCCCGAGCGATGCGCCGTGGGTGCTGTCGGTGGCGAACACCACGCACGGCCGGCGCTACGTCAACCGCCTGCGCTTAAGCGGCGGCGGCTCGGCGCCGCCGAACGGCGGCGTGCTGGACGGGCAGGGGCTCACCTTGGGCGTCGGCCCGGCCCCGCTGGTGCGTGATCCCGCGCACCCACTGTGCAGCCAGGGCAGCGGCGACCAGACCATTCCCGTGACCGGTGCGAGCAATCCCTGGCCCGCGAACCGCTGGAGCGGCCAAGTGGTCGTCTGCGACCGTGGCGGCACCGCGCGCGTTGCGAAGAGCAACAACGTGCGCCTGTCCGGTGGCGCCGGCACGGTGCTGCTGAACACCGCCGCCGAAGGCGAGGGCACGGTGGCTGATGAGCACAGCATCCCCACCACCCACCTCGGCTGGACCGACGCGCAGGCCGTGCTGCAGTGGCTGTCGAACGGCAGCGGCCACACCGCGCGCATCGATGGCGTGATCGGCGAGACGCTCGCCGGGAACGCCGACGTGCTCAGCACGAGCAGCGGACGCGGCCCTTCGCCCGTGCTGCCGGGCGTGATCAAGCCGGACCTGGCGGCGCCAGGCTCGAGCATCCTGTCAGCGTCGCACCAGGGTAATGGCGATGCCACGCTTTCCGGCACGTCGATGGCCTCGCCCCACGTCGCAGGCGCTGCGGCGCTGCTGCGCGGCGCGAAGCCGTCCTGGCGTGCCGACCAGATCATCTCCGCGCTGATGGGCACGGCGCGTTCGACCGTGAAGCGTCGCGTGGGCGGCGGCGCCGTGCCGGCGAACGAGCAGGGCGCCGGACGCATCGATGTGGCCCGCGCGGTGCGTGCGCCGCTGGCACTCGTGGTGCCCGCCGGGCAGTTCGCCGCCGGGAGCGCGTCGCCGTCGAGCCTCAACCTGCCGTCACTGGCCTTCGACGCTTGCAATCCCACCTGTGCGCCGCTGACGCGCACCGTGACCGATCTCGTCGGTGGCGCGAGCTACCGCGCCACGTTCACTGGGCCGGCCGGCGTCACGCTGACATCGGCCGAGTCGGAGTTCACCGTCGGCTCGGGCGCCAGCAAAGCGCTGCAGTTCAGCGCCCGCATCGACGATCCGGGCCTTTACGGGCGCTGGATCTACGGAAGCCTGCAACTGGCTCGCGTTGGTGGCGCCGACGGTGAGGCGCTGACGCTGCCCGTCGCGCTTCGCGCGCCGGTGACGGGCCTGCCGGGACCGCAGACGCGCAGTGTCGACAGCGATCGCGGCTTCTTCGATCTCACGGTCCCCGGGCTCAACCTCGCGTCGCCGAATGCGCGCTTCGCCGGTACGCGCCTCGTCGGTCTGACCACCACGCGCTACAACCTGACGCCGGACCCGACGCCGACCGATCGCTACGACAACCTCACGAATGGCGTCGGTTGGCACGCGATCAGCGTTCCCGCGCCGGCCAGCGGGCAGCCGACGCGCCATCGCATCGAAATCGAACTGCAGGCGCCGGCCGCGGCACAGGCGTCGCTGCTGGTCGGCAACGGCGGCGGACCGGGTTCGCGCAACCAGATCTGCGAATCGGCCACGCGCTGCGTCCTTGATATCGAGCACTACGGCGACCCAGGCGCACAGGTGTACTGGGCGATGGTGTGGAACCGGGCCGGCGCTGGCGAGTACGTCGTGCGGCACAGCGTGCTTCCGCTCGCCCCGGCCGCCGTCGACGATGCGGCACGGCTGACGGCGACCGGCCCAGGCAACGCGGCTTCGGGCGAGAGCTCGGCTCTGCGGGTTGGTTGGAACGACACGACGTGGCCCGTTGGCGAAGTTCGCCGCGGTGCGGTCCTGGTCTCGGCTGCGCCTGGCTTGCAGCCGATGGGGGTGCTCCCATACACGCTCACCCGCGTGGCCGGGCCGCGCGCGCCGCTTCCGCTGGCGCATGCCCGCGCGGAAGCCATTGCGCTCGCCGCTGGCGAATCGCATGAAGCGATGTTCATCGACGTGCCGGCCGGTGCAACCCAGCTCACGGTGACGACGGCGAGCAGCGCGAACGTCGATCTGTTCCTCGCGCGACGCGATGGCAACAGCGGTCCGGGCGTGCCGTCGATTCCGCTCGCTCCGCCGCGCAGCGAGGCTTCGCATGCGGGTTCGGGGCCGACCGGCAACGAATCGATCACCGTGGCGGCGCCAGCCGCCGGCCGCTGGTACGTCACACCGGTCAACGCGGCGGGCCAAGCGGTCAACGTCACGGTCACCGCGACGCTGGCGGCGACGCCGCCGACAGTGCGACCCGGCGGTTACTTCAACGCCGCGCGTTCCGGTCACGGCGTCTTCCTGTACCCCGCTGGCCCGGACTGGGCGGGGCTCTGGTACACCTATCTTCAGGACGGCAGCAGCACCTGGTACTACCTGCAGGGTCCGCGCCCGGGCGCCAGCGGTGTGTGGCGCGGCACGATGTTCCGTAGCGCCTGGAACGGCAGCGCCAACACGCTCACTGCGGTGGGCGAGGCGATGGCCACGCCGACCGGCGCCGATGCCTTCACCTGGACCTGGACGCTTGACGGGCAGACGGGCTCCGAGCCGATGGGCTCTTTCGGCCGCGGCTGTCCTTCGATCGGCGGCCAGCAGGTCGACGCCAGTGGTCATTGGTTCGATCCGGCGAAAGCCGGTAGTGGCTACAGCGTGCAGCTGTTCACGAACTATGAGTTCCACGCGGTGTTCGGCTACGACGGCCGCGGTGTCCCGCGCTACTTGGCGGCCGAGTTCCCGGGTGTCGGCGGCGAAACGCAGAGCATTGCGCTCGACCAGCTCACGGGCTTCTGCCCGCTCTGCGCGCGTGGCGCCCGCCCTGTCCGCACGCGCGTCGGCACCTTGGAGCGCCGCGTAATCAATGGCGCGCTCAGCGGGTTCACGCTCGATGCGGGCTACGTCGGCGGTGTGCCGGGCACCTGGACGGCGAACGATACCGTCATCCCGCTGGGTGAACGTCAGGGCTGTGCGCCGTGAGCGAACGGTCGGAGGGGCGCGCCGGTTGGGGCCGGCGCGGGCCGCTCCGACCTGCATCGGTCGTCATCGGCTCGGCGCTGGCAGTCGCGACGCTGTCCGCCGCTCCCTTCCCGGTGCAGGACGACGTGGCGGGCCACTACCTCGTGGTTCGTCTTGATGC
>JBOFQO010000335.1:0-3887 GCA_051660925.1 Silanimonas sp.
CGGACGAGGTCGACCAGCACCTGCAGGTCGTCGACCCAGTAGCGCACGCGACGCGGTAGACGATCTTCGCGCCAACCGTCGCTGCCTCGCCCGCGCGGCAGGCCGCAGAACAGCGAGCGCGTCGGTGCGGCGAAGTCGGCATCGAGCACGGTGTCGAGGCCGATCCGGCGGCGGCGCGCGAGCTCGTGCGTCGGGCCGCAGGCGAGCTGCATGCGGATCGCGCCCAGCGGCAGGCGCTCGAAACCCTCGGCGAGATGGCGATTCGGGCCCTGGGTGAGCGCTTGCGTGCTGACCAGCGCCAGTTCGACCTCGCCGCGCGCGAGCTGGGCCAGCGCGTCATCCTCGAAGCTCGGCGGCAGGGCGAGGCTGGCCTCCGGGCCGCAAGCGGCCAGTGCCGAAGCGAGGGCGTCGGCGTGCGCCCAGGCCAGTACCGCGGGTGCCGCGATGCGGCAGTGCACGCGATGTCGGGTGCCGCGGAACTCGGCGCGGGTCTGCTCGGCGAGGTCGACGAGGGCCAGAGCGCGCAGGCGCAGGCGCTCGCCTTCGGCGTTGAGCTTCAGCGCACGGCCGCTGCGGTCGAACAGCGGTGTGCGTAGCGCGTCCTCAAGGCGCCGGATGGCCCGCGACAGCGCCGAGGGCGTCAGGTGCACTTCGTCGGCGGCGCCCTGCAGGCTGCCGTGACGGGTCACGGCGAGGAACAGCGGCAGGTCGGCGAGATCCATAGGCGGGCTCCGATGAGGCGCGCAGCGTGGGGCCGTGCGGCCCGGTCATGGTTGCGCCTCACGCAATAGTTGTCGACCAATCGTCGATTTCCACGCAACAAGGCGCGCGCGAGACTGTCGGCCCTCCCGCCCGAGCCCGCCGCCATGCCCCTGCCCACCACCACGCGCCAGTGGCGCTACACCCGCGTGCCGGACGACCTCGTCGGCCCCGAGCACTACAGCCTCGTCGAGGCACCGCTCGACCCGGCGCTGGCCGACGGTGAAGTTCTGGTCGAGGCGGCGTTCTGGAGCGTCGACCCGTACATGCGCATCAACCAGTCGCGCAAACCCACGTGGAACGCCGAACCGCACCCGCTGGACGCCGTGCAATCCGCCGCCGTCGTGGGCCGTGTGCTCGACAGCCGTGCAGCAGGTTTCGGCGTCGGCGATTGGGTGGAAGGCCCGCTGGGCTGGCAGACGGTGGCGAAAGCGCACGCGCTGACGCTGCGCAAGCTCGATGCCGGTCTCGCGCCGCCGTCGACGGCGCTCGGCGTGCTGGGCATGCCCGGCCGCACCGCGTGGTTCGGGTTGATGGAGGCCGGCCGGCCAAAGCCGGGCGATGTCGTGGTGGTGTCCGCCGCGGGCGGCGCGGTGGGCTCGCTGGTGGTGCAGTTCGCCAAGCGCGCTGGTGCCACCGTGGTCGGCATCGCCGGCGGCGAGGCGAAGTGCCGCTGGCTGCGCGACGGGCTCGGCGCCGACGTGGCGCTGGACTACCGCGCGCATGCCGATGCGGCCTCGCTCGAGGCCGCCCTGCGCATGGCCGTTGGCGGCGTCGACGTCTATTTCGACAACACCGGGGGCACGATCAGCGATGCGGTGATGCCGGCACTGCGGCGGCGCGCGCGCGTCGTGATCTGCGGCGCCATCAGCCAATACGGCGGCGGCCTGGACGCGCCCGAGCACGGGCCGCGCTTCACGCATCATTTCCTGTACCAGCGCGCCACGATGCAGGGCATCCTCGCCCGCGACACCCTGCACCGGATGGACGAGATGCTGGCCACCGTCGGGCCTTGGGTGCAGCGCGGCGAACTCGTGTTCGAAGAAACGATCACGCCGGGCTTCGACACCCTGCCCACCGTGCTGCAGGGCCTGTTCACCGGCAGCCATCGCGGCACGCGGCTGGTGAGCGCATGAGCGGGCGGTTGCGCTGCGCCGCGGCGTTCCTCGCCCTGCTGTGGGCTGCTGTGGCCCAGGGCAGCGCGCACCACGCCGAGGCCATGGGCACGCACGGCATGCTGCTGGTCGGCGGCCGCGACGGGCTGTTCGCCTCGCACCTGCCGATGTTCCATCCGCCGCACGACGCGCAGGTGGTGCTGGCCATCTCGCTGGACGACGCCGAACTTCAACGCGAACTCGCTGACGCGCTGGCGCGCGAGCCGCGCGTGTGGACGCTGGTGCCGGAGCCCTTCGACCTGCATCGCCTCGCGCCGGACGCCGCCGAGCCGCTGCGCCATTTCCGCGCCGATGTCGTCGACGGCCACTTCGAACGCGGCGGCACGCTTCGGCATCGCGGCGTCGCGGTGACCGTCAGCGCGGTGCCGGTGTTCCGTGCGCTCGACCCGCGCCCGCGAAGCACGACGCGCGTCGAGTACCTGCGCATCGGCGCGCGCCACGACGCCGTCGAGCAGTTCCTGGTGCTGCGCATCGATGCCCGCCCCGGCGCCGACCACGTGCTGGCCGTGCGTCCCGGCACGCGGCGGCTGCCCGACCGGCTCGTGCTAGAGGCTGATGCCGCCGACGGCCTGGGCGGCAGCCTTGCCGCGATCCGGCGCTCGCTGCGCGCCCACGATGCGACACTGCGCAGTGAGATCTATCGAGAAACGGGAGACCTGAAGTGAGCGACGACACCAGCGCATCGCCGGCGGCGGTCGACACCCGCAACGCCGAGCACTACCGCTGGGGCGGCGACTGCGACGGCTGGCATCTCGCACGCTCCACGGGCCTGAGCGTCATCGAGGAGCGCGTGCCGCCGGGCGGAAGCGAAGTCAGCCACGTGCACGACCGCGCCGAGCAGTTCTTCTACATCCTCTCAGGGCAGGCCGCGATGGTGCTCGACACCGGCACCGTCAAGCTCGCCGCCGGGCAAGGCCTGCACGTTCCCGCAGGTATGGTGCATCGCTTCACCAATCCCGGGGAGCACGAGGTGCGCTTCCTCGTGGTGTCGTCACCGCCGACCACCGGCGATCGCCGCAATCGGCCATGACGACGAGACTCCACGTTCTGCAGCACCACCCGGCCGAAGGGCCGGCGCGCATCGCGCCGTGGGCGGCCTCACGCGGCATCGCGCTGAACCTGATCGACACCACGCGTGATGCCCTGCCGACGGCCGACCCGCGCGTCCCCTGGGTGCTGATGGGCGGTCCCGCGAACATCGATGGCGCGCCGGAGTGGCTGCGGGCCGAGATCGACGCGGTGCGCCGCGCGCTGGACGCCGGCGTACCGATCCTCGGCGTCTGCCTGGGCGCACAGATCATCGCTGCGGCCCTGGGCGCCGCCGTAGGCCCGCTCGCGCCCGAGGAGGCCGGCTGGTGCGAGGTCGTCTTCGTCGACGGCACGCGCCGCGAATTCCTGCAGTGGCATGGCCAGGGCCACGCGGTGCCGCCGGGCGCGGAAGGGCTCGCGCACAGCGCGGACTGGCCCTGCCAGATGTTCCGCGTCGGGCCACGGGTCATCGGGCTGCAGTTCCATCCGGAATGGGACGGCGAGGCGCTGGCGCGCCTGCATGCGGCGTTCGGCGCCGATTGCCCCCTGCCGCGCCCGGATGCTGACGACCCCGTCGATGTGGCCCGTCACGCCGCTGCGGCCGAGTGGCTGGAAGCCCTGCTCGACGGCTGGGCGGCGCTCAGTTCGCGTTGAGAAACGCGCCGACCGCGACCGCGTCAAAGGGCCAGTCGAGCTCGCGGCCGCTGTCCTCGTCGCGCAGCACCGGCACGCGGACGCCGTAGCGCGCCTGCAGGGCCGCTTCGCCGTCCAGCCAGACGCTGTCAAACTCCGGCGCGCCGGCCTGCGCCAGTACGTCAAGTGCTGCGTCGCACAATTGGCAGTCGTCGCGCTGGTACAGGGTGAGTTTCATGGCCGCTAGACTAGGCGCCCTCCCTTCGCCGAACCATCCCCGCGCCCATGGCC
>JBOFQO010000336.1:0-11537 GCA_051660925.1 Silanimonas sp.
CGCCGCCGGCAACACCGCGGGCGCGCTGTCCTCGGCCTGCGCAGACGCACAGGGCGCGGCGCGCTGGGCCGTCGAGCCGGACACGTTGACCCAGGGAATGATCGGCATCGCGGCCTTCCGGCAGCACGCCAGCCTGATCGCCGACATGCGCCGCCGCGCGCCGGGCGATGCACCGCCGACGTCGTGCGTCGCTCTGGCCGAGCCGCCCGACGCCGCGGCCGAGGGCACGCTGTGCCACGCACTGCGCGGCGAGTGGCGCTGGCAGAAGCGCACCTTCCCGTCGCTGGAGGCCGGCATGCGCGGTGACGAGGCCGCGTGGTGGCCGGCGTGGTCGACGTCCCTGCTGTACGACACCGACTGGATTCTCGCGCGCAGCGCGGAACACTTCGCGCACAGCTGCGGCGAGGCGAACGCGCAGGCCGCCGGCGAGGATCGCGCCTTGGCCTTGAGCGCACCGCCGCCGCGCTGGGTCGACCACGTGGCCTTCCCGCTGTCGGTGACGCTCTCTGACATCGCGTTTCCGGCTTACACCGATTACGCCGAACGCCAGCTCGATTTCGTCGCGCAGCGCCGCGTGCTGGCCGCCGTGCTGCAGATGGACGCGATGCCGGCCGCGCTGTCGAACGCCGAGCGCTTCGCCGCGCTGCCCGCCGCCCTGCGCGATGGCCCGCGGCCGCTGCTGTTGGCCGACGACGGCATGAGCGTCGCCTTGCCGCTGCGCGCGCGTCGCAGCGAGCAGGAAGGCGGCGAGCTCCGGCTGCCCCTGCCCGACCGCGCCGCCGCGTCGGTGCCGGGCGACGCGACCGCGCCACCCCCGACGCCCTGAACGACGCGGCGGCGCTCGCGCCCGCGGGGCGCTACTCTGGCGCCGGCGCTGCCGCTCTCCCCCGGGTGCGGGCTGTTCGCAGCCATCGACCACCACAGGGGGAGTCACCATGCAGCGCAGCACGCTTGTCCTTGCCATCGCGGCCGCCGCGCTGGCCGTCACCGGGGTGGCCGAGGCGCGCGACGCCCGATCGAAAGCCGGTCATCGCTTCAAGGGCAGCGTCGAGCTGCAGTACCGCAGCAACGACAACATCGCGATCGCGCCGTCGTCCGGCGAGCGCTTTGACTTCGCCCGGCTCGCCGAGTTCGCGGTTGATGACGAGAACGAAGGCACCGACGAGAGTTGGGACGAGGAGGACGGCTTCGACGATCTCGTCGACCTTGAACCCTCCGAGGACGAGATCGAGGTCGACGACGCCGTCGACGAGGACGGCGACGGCATCGACGACCTGATCGATCCCGACGCCGACAGCCGCATCGACGAGGAGCGCCGGTTCGCCGCGCGCTTCGCCCTCGGGCACCGCTACACGTTCGCCAGCGGCCGCACGACGTGGACCAACGGCCTGCGTTTCGCCAGCGAAACCCACGGCCAGCGCGATGATCTCGACAAGTTCAATTGGGCCGCCACGACCGGCTTCGGCTTCGCTTCGAGGGGTGCCCGGCACGTCTTCCGGCCCTCGCTGTCCTACGTGGTGATCGACCGCAAGGACGCGGGCAAGTTCTCGTCCACTGTTGTGGTTTCGATGGGCTACACCTATCGCGCCTCGCGGCGTTTGCGCCTCGGCGCGACGTACAACTACCAGGACAAAGACATCACCTCGCCCACGGCCCCGGACGCGCGCATCGACACGCTGTCGTTCGATGCCGATTTCGTCGTGACCACCGATGACGTCGTCAAACTCGAGTTCTCGCCCAAGGTCGAAGACTCGACCGAGTTCACGCGCAATTCGGACGCGTGGGGCTGGGAGGCCGCCTACACGCGTCGCCTGCCCTGGGACATGACCGCCGGCGTCGGCTATCGATTCCATTCGGTCGATTACGTGAACCTGCAGCCGAACCGTAAGGACGACCACCGCGCTTGGGCCCTGCAGGTGTCGCGGCGCTTTGGCCGCGTCGTCGTCGTCGAGCTTGGTTACGAGTCAGGCGAGCGCGAGTCGAACCAGCCGGGCAAGGACGCGAGCAACGACAGCGTCTATGCCAGCGGCACGTTGACGTTCTAGATCACGGACCAGCGGCCGAACGACGCGCTAGCATGGGTGGCCCCCCCCGCTGTCGCGACGCTCGCCATGCCGACACCTGACTCGTCCCGCCCGCGCCGCCCGTGGGCGCGTCGTCCCCTCGACCGCGCACCCTCGTCGCTACTCCTTGTTGCACTGCTGTTCGCGGTGCTGGTGTCAGCAGTCGCCGCACAGAATCGCGTGTTCTACGCCGGCGGCCCCGGGCGCGAGGCCTTCCGGGACGTGCATCGGCTTTCCGACGGCAGCCTGCTCGTCGCGGGCCAGGCGCCCAACCTCGACTGGGTGCCGGCGAACGTGCCGCGCACCGTGCTGCCCGCCACCGGGCTGCAGTCCGCGGCGCAGGGGCAGGTCGGCTTTATCCTGCACGTCGACGGTGACTTCGGCGCGATCCGCGCGGTCGCGCACTGGCCCGCCGGCACCGCCCGCGACGTGTTCAAGATCCGCAGCACGGAGGTGCCGGGCAGCCGCACCGGCGCCATCGTGATCTCCGGCTCGCGCGATGGCGGCAGCACCGACGGCTATTACCTTGCGCGACTCGTCGGCAACGGCGTCGACGCGCCGATCAGCGGCGTGGCCTGGGTCTACAACGTCGGCGCCTCGGGCGGCCACAAGGACCGCCAGCCCTGGGACGTCGGCGGCGACGGCAGCGTGGTGTTTGCGACGGGCCGCGAGTTCGACACCAACTGGGCCGCGATCGAGAAGCTCAACGCGCAGGGCCAACGCACGACGGTCGAGCACTGGCACGCGCACTGGCACGCCGGTGGCGAGTGGGACGGCACGCCGGCCTCGAGCTACACGAACACCGCACAGCCGCTGCAGTACAGCGCCGTGGTGATGAAGGTAAACCGCCGCGGCAGCCTGCGCTCGACGACGGCCGCGGATTTCGCACTGACGCAGGCCGACGGCAATGGCCACGCCGGTCGCAAGGGCCGCTTCCCCGACGACTACTACCACGCGGCGCATTGCGAGCTTTCCGGCACCAACACCTGCCCGAACACCGGCCCCGGCTACACCGGCTACCGCGCCGCCAGCGCGCAGACGCAGCGGGTCGGCGCCATCGCCGTCGACCGCCGCGACAACGCGATCTACTTCGGCTACTCGACGAAGTCGGTGCTGCCCGACGGCAACCCGGATTTCGAACCCGCCATCGTCGCGATGGAGGCCGACGGCCGGCTGCGCTGGTGGGAGCGCGGCTATCGGGAAACGACGCAGAACTCCTCACCCGACCAGTACATCGATGGGCTGGCCATCGACCACGCGCGCAATCGCCTCGTGGTGCTGGGCCGCACGCACGGCAACAACGTCGTCAACTTCTGGCGCGGCGGCGAGATCGCCGCGAATCCGGGCGGTGCGGGCTTCCAGAACCAGTTCACCGGCACCAACGGCAACATCCACATCAGCTGGCTCGGCAGCGTGGCGCTGGCCACTGGCCGCATACAGGCCAGCACCTACGTCGCCGAGTACGTCGAGGGCAGCACGAACTTCGGCGCGGCACATCCGGACGCGCTGCTCGGCGGCTGGCCGAACCCGAACGCGGGCTGGCCTAACGTCAACACCACGCGCTGCGGCGCGGATGCGGGCTTCAGCGGCGAGATCGCGATCGGGCCGCAGGGCGAGGTCGGCATCCTTTGCACCGGCCGCCGCACGCTGACCACCACCGACGCGCACCAGCGCATGGGGCTGCCGACCGCCACGCCGGCGGAGGTCGGTACCTGGAACGACTTCGTCCGCATCTACAGCGCCGATCTTTCCAGCGTGCGCTACAGCTCGATGCTGACCGGCGCGTGGAACCGCAGCACCGGCGCGGGCGGCGACAACACCGACCTCGTGGGCCTCGACCTCGCCGCCGACGGCGTGCGCGTGGTCGGCCGGCACACTGCGGACGCGACCAACGTCGCCAACGGTGTGGCCGTGCCCACCGCGAACGCACCGGCCTGGGGCGGCGCGACGCCGCAGGGCGAATCGGCGCTGGCGGCCAAGCTTGGGGGCACGCGCATCGGTGGCGCGTCCGGCGGTCCGGGCATCGACAACATCGGCGGGCCGCAGTGGGCCTTCGACCTCGCCACCCTGGCCGCCACGACCGACCGCGGTCATCGTGACGTGCTGGTGTCGGGCCTGGCGCCGACGACCGACCTGCGCTTCGACGCCTTCGGCCCGGTGGCGCCGGCCGGTGGCACGGGCTTCGCGACGGCCGACCCGACGCCCGACGATCCCTTCGATTCGAACTCCGGCGTGGGCACCTTCGCGCAGACGCTCAACGCGCAGCCGCAGGCTCGCAGTCTGCGGCTGCTCGTCGAATCGATCCCGCAGAGTGGAACGATCGAGCTGTTCGTCGGCGTCGACGAGGATGCCGACGGCGTAGCCGATGCCGGCGAGCTGCGTTGCCGAGCGAGCAGCACCACGCTGGCGCGCTGCGACCTCGCCCTTGTGCAGGCCGCCAACGCGACCGCACGCTGGTGGGCGGTGATGCAATCGCGCAGCGGGCGCGTCGACTACCGCACCGACGCCTACGTCGTGCCCGTGGATGCGCCGAACAGCGCGCCCACACTGGCGGCGACCACACCGGCCGCGGTGCTGGCCGGCGCCGCGCAGCCGCTGCGCCTGGTCTGGAACATGCCCGAAGCCCTGCCCGGCGAGCGTCGCGGCGGCTGGCTGCGCGTCTCGCAAGGCACCACCGTGGCGGGTTGGGTGCCGGTGCGCCTCGACCGCAGCAGCGCGCTTCCGCCTATCGCGCAGGCGCTGCCGCTCGATGCCGACTACACGCTCGCGTTGGCCGCGAACGGTGGCGTGCACGAGCGGCTCTACGTTGACGTGCCGAGTGGTGCAACCGAGCTGCGCGTGCGTGCGAGCAGCCTTCGGGCGATGACCGTGCACCTTGCGCGTCGTCCCGCGCTCGTGGCGGACGCGGCGATCCCCGCCGTGGCCGCGGCACCGCTGCGCAGCGCAGACCACATTGGCGGGCGGCAGCAGTGAGCTCGTGCTGCCGAGCCCAGAGCCAGGCCGCTGGTACGTGACGCCGACCAACCCCACGGCGGAGGCCGGCACGATCACGCTGCGCGCCAGCGTCGCGGCGAACGCCACGCGGCCGCGCGCCGGCGGCTACTTCAACAGCGGACGTCCCGGACACGGGCTGTTCGTGTATCCCGCCGGCGGCGTGTGGGCCGGCCTCTGGTACACCTACCTGCAGGACGGCACGCCGACCTGGTACTACCTGCAGGCCGCGGCGCCCGCCGCGAACGGCGTCTGGCGCGCGCCGATCTGGCGCAGCACCTGGAACGGCAGCGCGAACCGGCTGGTGCCGGTCGGCGAGGCCACGCTGGTGCCGAACGCGGCGGGTAACGGCTTCAGCTTCAGCTACACGCTCGACGGCGAAAGCGGCAGCGAAGCCTTCGTCGATTTCGGGGGCAGCTGCCCCAGCATCGACGGCACGCGCATCGACACGGCCGGACACTGGTTCGATCCGGCGCGCGCCGGCAGCGGGTACAGCGTGCAGCTGTTCGCCAACTACGAGTTCTTCGCGGCCTTCATCTACGACAACCGCGGTGTCGCGCGCTTCCTCGCCGCGGAGCGCGGGGGGCTGGGGAGCACGGTGTCGGCGCTCGACCTGCAGCAGCTCTCGGGCTTCTGCCCGTTGTGCACGCGTAGCGGCGATCCGACCCGCACGACGATCGGGCGGCTGCAGCGCACCCTGTCCGGCGGCCGGCTGGCGCGCATCACGCTGGACGGGGCTTTTGTCGGCGGTGTCAACGGACGCTGGACGGCGGACGACGCGGTGACACCGCTGGGCGGCCTGCAGGGCTGTGCGCCGTGAGCGCGGCGTCGCAGCAACCGTCATTGGGCGTCGGCCGCGGCGCGGCCCGAACGCACCTCGCCGCTGCGGTGTTCGTGGCTGCGCTGCTCGCCGCCTGCAGCAGTGTGCCGCAGCGCAGCCCGCTGGCGACGTGGTCGCCGTCGCCGAACCACGACGCCCGACAGGCCCAGGTCATCGTGCTGCACCACACGCAGATGGCGTCGTTCGAGGAGGCCTTGACGACGCTGAAGTCGGCGAATGACCACGGGCGCGTGAGCTCGCACTACTTGATCGCCGAGGACGGCCGCATCGTGCAGCTGGTCGACGAGCGCGCCCGCGCCTGGCACGCCGGTGCCGGCCGCTGGGCGGGCATGGCCGATCTCAATGACGCCAGCATCGGCATCGAGCTCGATAACGACGGCGTCGAGCCCTTCGCTGAGGCGCAGATCGCGGCGCTGCTGCGCCTGCTCGACGATCTCTGCGCGCGCCTCGACATCCCGCGTCGCGCGGTGATCGCGCATGCCGACTTGGCCCCCACGCGAAAGGCCGATCCATCGGCGCAGTTCCCGTGGGGGCGACTGGCGGCGGCGGGCTTCGGCGAATGGCCGCGCACCGACGCACCACCGGCGCCCGACGGCTTCGATCCGGTGCTGGCCCTGGCCTTGCTCGGCTACGAGATCAGCGATCTTCCGGCCGCGCAGGCGGCGTTCCGGCGGCGGTTCCGCGGGATGGAGTCGCCGCCGCCCGAGGCCGCTGTGGCGGACGGGACAGTCACGTTTGACGACGAGGACCGCCGCCTCCTGTTCGACCTGCAGCAGCAGCGGCTGGGGCGTTGATCAGTCCGAAGCCGCTGCGCCAGATCGTGGCAGCGCAGCGATTGCCCGCAGCGCATCGAGGTGTTGATTCGCAACGCGCCGCATTGCGTCCTCAATCGCTGAGTCGTCAGCGACGCGCTGCCAGAACCCACGGGCGATCGGCAACGCGCGCTCCGTCGCCGGCCAGTCGTCGGGCAAGGGCGGCGCGAGGTCGGGCTCGGGCGCGCGCACCTCGCCGCTGTTCGCCGGCGCATAGCGCATCGGCAGCATGTCGTAGCTTGGCACCAGTTCCAGCGGCAGGGCGCGCAGGCGCGTCAGGCTCACGTTGCCGAAGTGCATGTCGCTGTTGCCGATCAGCCGCCCGAACGCGTGCAAGGTGCGCAGGCGCTCGGCGTGTGCGGCGTCGAGCCAAGCCGCTGCCTCCAGCCGGCGCGCGGCGCGCGTCCAATCGTCGTTGCGACCGAAGTACGCCGCGTCGAGCGCGCGCAGGCTCACTTGGCCGCGGCGCCCGTGCGCACCAACGCGGTCATGGCGCGCGCTTTCCAGACAGACGAACTCGCCGGCTTCGACGAGCTGCGTCGGGCTGGCCGGCACGCCCGCGGCGTCCAGCGCCGTCGCGGCATGCGCCTCGCAGCGCAGCAGGTCGGCCCAGCGCCGCGCCGCGGCGCTCGCGCCCGGCTTGGCGAATTTGCCGATGACGTGGCGCGTGTCGCCATTCGCCGCATCCACGCGCGCGGTGAACTTCGGCTGCTCGCCGCCGGCGGACGAGCCCGGGGATTCGCCATCCGCCGCCGCTTGCGCCATCCACGCGTAGCGCTCGCCGCGTGCCGATTCCGGCACGGCACTGGGCGGCTTCAGCATGTGCTGCTGCGTCTGCCGCAACGCCAGATCGCCAACGACGAGGTTGCCGGGCAGGTCGTCGCCGTGGCGCAGCATCGACATCAGCACCGCATCGGCGCTCCAGCGCTCCGGGTCGATGCCGACGTCGAGTTCGGCGGCGTGGCGGCGCGCGAAGGCGCGACCGAGGAAGCCCTGCGGCCGCACATCGAGCAGGAACCACGGCAGGTCCGGGTACAGCCCGTCGCGGAACTCGTCGTGCGCGAAACAGGGCTCGTCGCCGTCGAAGTCGATGAACCAGCGGCCGCCCTGAAGCGCATGGAGCACACCAAGCCGTCCGGCGGCACCTGCGGTGTCGATGCGATACACCGGCCAGCGCGTCTGTCCGCCCCAGACGGCGCGTGCGGCGGCGTAAAGGCGTCGACGCGAGGCTCCCACGGCGACGACGCGCTCGCCCAGCTCGGCGATGCGACGCGCCAGCGTGGGCTGGCTCGCGCCCAGCGCCCGCTGCAGCTCAGCCGCCGAGGTGGGGCCGGTCGCTTCGATTGCGCCGAGGACCTGGGCGGCGGTGTGCTGGCGGGGTCGGGCCATGGCGAGGATTATGAATCGCTTTCTGCATAGAAAAAAGCGCGGAATGTGCTTGCCTTATAGGTAATTGTAATCGATCTAGCAACGCATAATGAATAGAAAAGTGGTTGTCCTTGGGCGCTGCGCGATGGAGCCGTCAAATTGCTCTTCACTGGTGCGATACTCCGCCCATGCCCGCCGACCTCGACGCCTTCGACCGCCTCGCCACGCCGCTGTTCTGGCTGGACGCGCACGGCCGCATCACGGCGCTGAACCCCGCCTTCGCCAGCTGGCTTGGCGTCAGCGCGCGGCGGCTGGTCGGCTTCGGCCTGGACGAGCTCGACGGCGGCGAGCGGCTCGCCGCGGCACTCCCACGCGTGCCGGCCGACGGCCAGCCGCTGCGCCTGCAGCGCGTCGGTCTGGGCTTCGGCGGCCTGCCGGCACGCTTTGCCGACACCTGGTGCCTGCGCGAAGGTGAGGGCGTGCGCGTCGAACTGCATCCGGTCGAGGAGTTTCCCGGCGAGGACCCCGTGACGGCGCTGCCTCAGGCGCTGAGCGCCTCGCTGCGTGGGCTGGCTCACGAGCTGCGCAATCCCCTGGCCGGCCTGAAGGGCGCCGCGCAGCTGCTCTCCCGGCGCACCAGCGATGCCGACAGCCGAGAGCTGGTCGGCTTGATCGCGTTGGAGGTCGAGCGCTTGAACGGCCTCGTCGATCGCATCCTGCACCCGGCGGCGCCGAGGCCTTTCGAACCGACCAACATCCACGCCGTGCTCGAGCGCGTGCGCCAGCTCGCCGAGGCCGAGGCCGGCTGGTCGGTGAAGATCGTTCGCGACTACGACCCGAGTCTGCCCAACCTGCAGGGCGACGCCGACCGGCTGACGCAGGCGGTGTGGAACTTGGTGCGCAACGCGCTGGAAAGCGGCGCCGGCACGGTGGGCCTGCGCACGCGCGCTGAGCACCAGGTGTTGATCGGCGATCGCAGCCATCGCCTCGCCGTCCGTGTGGAGGTGAGCGACGACGGCCGCGGCGTGCCGGAGGACCTCGTCGAGCGCCTGTTCCTGCCGCTGGTCTCCGGCCGCGCCGACGGCACGGGCCTCGGCTTGCCGCTGGCCCAACAGATTGCCCGCGAACACGGCGGCTCGCTGGCCTACCGCTCGCGCCCGGGGCACACGGTGTTCACCGTGCTGCTGCCGCTGCCGGATCCAGAGGCCGAAACGGCGGCATCGGACGGAGCCAGCGCATGAGTGCGCGCATCTTCGTCGTCGACGACGACCGCAGCGTGCGCTACGTGCTGGCCGAAGCCCTGCGCGACGCGGGCTTCGCGGTGCAGGCATTCGACAGCGCCGACGCCGCGCTGGCCGCTCTCGCCGCTGGCGAGCGCGCCGACTTGGTGTTCACCGACGTGCGCATGCCCGGCACCGACGGCCTTGGCTTCCTCGAGGCCCTGCGCACCCGCGACGCGGCGCTGCCGGTCGTGGTGATGAGCGCCTACACCGACGTGGCGACCACCGCCGGCGCTTTCCGCGGCGGCGCGCGCGACTACCTGCCCAAGCCCTTCGATCTCGACGCGCCGGTGCAGCTCGCGCGCGACTTGCTCAAGGGCCGCGAGGCCGCGGCGCGCGCGAAGGCCGGGAGTGGCGAACCGTCGGCCGCCCCTGCCGAAACCGAAGGCCCGCCGCAGCTCGTCGGTAACAGCGCGCCGATGCGGGAACTCTTCCGCGCCATCGGCCGCTACGCGCAGCTTCCGCTGGCCGTGCTCGTCACCGGTGAGACCGGCACGGGCAAGGAGCTCGTCGCGCGCGCGCTGCACGCGGAATCGCCGCGCGCCAAGCGGCCGTTCGTTGCGCTCAACACCGCGGCCATTCCCGCCGAACTCCTGGAGTCCGAACTGTTCGGCCACGAGGCGGGTGCGTTCACCGGTGCGACCAAGCGCCACGTCGGTCGCTTCGAACAGGCCGACGGCGGCACGCTGTTCCTTGACGAGATCGGTGACATGCCGGCCGCGCTGCAAACGCGATTGCTGCGCGTGCTGGCCGAGGGCGAGTTCTTCCGCGTCGGCGGCCGCGAGCTGATCCGCGTCGACGTGCGCGTGATCGCCGCGACGCACCAGGACCTCGCGGCGCGCGTGCGCGAGGGCCGTTTCCGCGAGGACCTGCTGCATCGCCTTGATGTCCTGCGCGTCAGCCTGCCGCCGCTGCGTGATCGCCGCGAGGACATTCCCCTGTTGGCCGCGCGCTTCATCACTGAGGCCGCGCAGGCGATGGGGCTGGGATCGCGACGGCTGGCA
The DNA here is from genome assembly GCA_051660925.1 of Silanimonas sp. Classification (GTDB taxonomy): domain Bacteria; phylum Pseudomonadota; class Gammaproteobacteria; order Xanthomonadales; family Xanthomonadaceae; genus Silanimonas. The sequence goes on from JBOFQO010000336.1 coordinate 10,360, forward strand.
TCGGCCGCGGTCGAGCGTCTGCAGCAGCATGCCTTCCCGGGGAACGTGCGCGAGCTGCGCAATCTGTGCTTCCGCCTCGTCGCGTTGGCCGCCGGCGAGCGCATTCCCGCGGCGGCGGTCGACGCTGCGCTGCGCGACGCCGGCGTCGACCTGGCGATGGTGAGCGACGATGTCGACGCCCCCTGGCGCCGCGCCCTCGAAGCCGCCGTGCAGTCGCGATTGTCGAAGGGCGCGCAGGGCTTCGCCGAGGGCCTGCGCGAGGCGTTCGACGAAACCCTGCTCGCTACCGCGTTGACCCACCACCACGGTCATCGCCAGCGCGCCGCCGCGCAGCTCGGCGTCGGCCGCAACACGGTCGCCCGCAAGCTCGGCCCCGGCCGGCGCGGGCGCAAGCCATCCCCCTTGGAGTGACCCGATGACCGCTTCGCCATCGCCGCCCGTTGCCACAACGGCCCCCGCCATGGGCGCTTCGCCTGAAGGGGCCGCGGTGCGCTTCGCGCGCACGCCAGCCCCGCCCTATCTCGCGGTGATCTTCACCTCGCAACGGCAGGGCGACGACGATGGCTACGGCGTCACCGCCGATCGCATGGTCGAGCTCGCCGCGCAGCAGCCCGGGTTCCTCGGCGTCGAAAGCGCACGTGACGCCGACGGCCTCGGTATCACCGTGTCGTACTGGGCCGACGAGGTCGCGGTGTTGGCGTGGAAGCGCCACGTCGAGCACGCGGACGCGCGCCGGAAAGGGCGCGAGCGCTGGTACGAGCGCTATGCGCTGCGCGTGGCCCGCGTGGAGCGTGCCTACGGCACGGCGCTGCCCGGCACGCCGTCGGAGCCGCAGTCGTGAGCACGTCGACGGACATGCCGACGAGCACGCCGGTGATGGCGATCCGCACGGCCGTCTCCGCCGATCTCGAAATCCTGGCCGCCTGGGCCGAAGCGATGGCGCTGGAAACCGAGGGCAAGGTGCTGGACGCCGCAACGATCCGCGCGGGCATCAGCGCCGGCCTCGCTGACGCGATGAAGGCCCGCTACCTCATCGCCGAGCACGAGGGGCGCGCGGTGGGCACGCTGATGCTCACCACCGAGTGGAGCGACTGGCGCAACGCCTGGTGGTGGTGGATCCAGAGCGTCTACGTCGCGCCTGAGGCGCGCCGGCTCGGCGTCTTCCGCGCGTTGTACGC